>NZ_JBARYM010000515.1:0-9197 GCF_049647865.1 Tunicatimonas sp.
CTGGGGTAGCCCTCGTATTCGGCTCGGTATTTTTTATAAATAAACTCGTGCATGCCCTGCACTTCTAGCTCCGACATACCCGGACGAATTGCTTTCATCACTTCCTTTTGCCCTAGCGCCGAAATTAGGGCTGCTTTACGAAGCAAATCCAGTTCCTCGCCTGTTTTAATTCCTCGTAACTCCTGCATCAGGCTATCCAGCGTTTTGGTATCCAAATTGTTTTGCTCAGGCTCTATCTGTAGGGTTTGAGAAACTGTATTGGGATAACCTGCTTTCACCTTAAATGCTGCTATTAGGTCGTACAGGTCACCTTTCTCTTTTGTATTCCGAACATCATCTTGAAAGTCGTAGAACAGCACCTGATCAAACGTAGAGAAATCAATCGGGAAATCGGGAAAGTCTTGCCCTTCGTAAGCTGCCGAGAGGCCTAATTCGGTGCGGACTCCTTCGGTACCTAAGCGAGCTCCGTTGTATAACTCCTTCAGAGCATCGCGACCACGGACGAAAATCATCTCATCAGTTCGCTTGCCATTAATTCGTTGTTTTTCTTTAAAGATTAGTAGGGCTGCGTGGGGTTCGCGATGGCCCGTCAAGTAGTAGAAATTAGGGTCCTGATGGTACATGTAGTCCACATCGTTGGCTCGGTTGCGGACTGGATTAGCGAACACTACCGCTACCGAGTTATCGGGCATCTTGGCCCGAAGTGCTTCGCGCCGCCCCGCATGAAAATCTTTGGATAGTAAGTCATCGGGCAAATTAGCGTTTTGTCCGAACAGTGAGGTGGTGGATAGCAAAAAAAACAGGCTGCTAACGAAACACAGTATTTTCATAGGATAAGGTATTCTATTGCTAAAATACGCTTTTTAGACTAAAATTAGTATGCTACGAAGCCTTGCTATTGCTTTTAGCGGACGATAAACGTCTTTTTCCCTATCTTACTCAGTAAATAGCTCAATAAAGTCATGCTGCAGACTAAAACTGAACCCATACTATCTATTCCGTTAAGTAACACTGCGGCTACCCCTCGTCTGACCTCTATAGATATTTTACGGGCAATTACAATGGTGCTGATGATCTTCGTTAACGACCTGTGGTCATTAGAAGGTATTCCGGCCTGGCTAGGACATGCTACTTACGAGGCTGATGGCATGGGGCTGGCTGATACCATTTTTCCCGCATTTCTCTTTATTGTGGGTATGTCTATTCCGTTTGCCATTCAAAGCCGCAGGAAGAAGGGCGATACTACCGGACAGATTGTTCAGCATATTCTGATTCGCTCGGCAGCTTTGCTCATTATGGGACTGTTCTTAGTAAACGGAGAATATATTTCCGAAGCAGAAACCGGTATGCCTCGGGTAGTATGGAATATTCTGTGCTGTTCGTCTTTTATACTGATCTGGAATTCCTACCCAAAGTCAGCCGATAAGCGATTTATCCAAGTGGCCCAATTATTAGGAGTCGGAATATTAATTGCATTAGCTTTTGTTTACCGGGGCGAGCAAGATGGCCAGATCATGTACTTTTCTACCCACTGGTGGGGCATTTTAGGATTAATCGGTTGGGCTTACCTAGCCAGTGCCCTTATCACGACCTTCTCCAACAATAACATCTATGTATTACTTCTGGCCTGGGGGGTATTTTGCGTACTTAGCATCGTTCACAGTGCTGGTTACTCAACCAGTTGGCTGGCTATTATTCCTAGCCCCATTAGGGGGAACCCTGGCGGGCTTTACAATGGGCGGAGTAGTTATCACTCGGTTGTTTCAACTATACCGTGAGCAAACATCTCCGCAGAAAATGATCATTCTCTTTCTGATTTTGGCGGGGCTACTCACAGTAGTAGGATTCTATAGCCGCACTTTCTGGGGCATCTCCAAGTTGAGAGCTACTCCAGCTTGGTTGCTTCTGTGCTCAGCAATTACCATAGTGGCCTTCGTAGGAATCTACTGGTTGACTGATCTGCGAAAAAAAGCACGGTGGTTTGCCTTTATTAAACCGGCGGGCTACAATACTCTATTGTGCTACTTGATTCCCTACTTTGCCTACGCTGTAATGAGTATACCAGGAGTGGAATTACCAGAAATACTTCTGACCGGAGAGATTGGTTTGATCAAATCGTTCCTGTTCGCCTTGTTGTGCGTAGCTATTACCGGAGGGCTAAGTAGGGTAGGGGTTCGCCTAAAGTTGTAAATTAGTCAGGTTAGCGAATAACCGCCGAAGCTGATGCTTCTTGGTTTAGCGGTAAGTCGGGTTGCTGAGCAAAACGCTCGTTAATTTTATGTAAATGATGATCCACCCCAATCTCCGAACCGGGGATAAAACCAGGAATTGTAATCACCTGAGCCAGTACTCCATCTACTCCACGATGAACAATTCCTCTTGGTAAGTACACTAAATCACCTACCTTCAGCTTGGTGGACTGTAGGAGGTTATCTACATCTTCTGGCTTAATTGATTCGGGATTGGTGATCTTCTCCACCTGATTAGAAGTGATGAGTTGAGCGTTGGGCTGTACCATTTGTACCAGATAAAACTCATCAAAACCTCCTTCTACCGGATGGTAATGAGTGAACGAATCGGTAATACGTACCCGGTGCGCATTGAGTGCATGGTAAACGTACGGGCCAACATCTTCTTTCCACGTGAGCAAAATACGACGATAAGCACCAGTTGCCGTAACGCAGCCTCCCGGGGTATCGGTAATATTGTCGTCCCAATCGGGACGGATAAAGTCAGGAAACTCCTTTGGTAGCGGATCAGGTACGGTAAACACTAGATAATCAATTAGGCTATCAGTCTCCATTGTTCGCTGAGGTGGTAGATGAACAATATCGCCTACCGAAATTTTGGAAGATTCGCCATTAGAAAACTGAGCCGTGCCGCCGCCTCGCTGTACAAAGGCTAACCGATGTGTTTTGGCGGGGCTAACTTTTTGAATTTGAGCGAAAAAATGCAGATCATAGCCTGGATTGCGCTCCGTGAAAGCCTGCCGGACAGATACTAATCCCTCACTGTCACCCTCTCCCAAATGAGCTATGTGTAGGTAGTCTGCTTCCTTCAAGACGGATGGCTCATCAGATAGTAGCTTCACACCGAGTAATGCCATAATCACAATTAAGATGATGGGTATCGCTTTCATAAAAAAGTTATCATTCAGAGCAAATTACAAAAAACTGTTAGGGGATTCAATTCTTCTGACAAGTAATGGTAGCATAAAACGATAAGGTTATTGCTTAATCATTACTAAATTACCTACTATTCAACCTCCTTAATAATTCCTTAACAAGAATATTCGTTTAGTAACGCTCAACTAGGTTACTTTTAGCAAAAAAACTACTTATCTATAAATCAACCTCTTCTATTATGCCCTATAAACTGATTAAAGGCGAATTTCACGTCCACTATCCCGACCGACCACTTTCGGGCCCTGAACCAGACGGCGACACCGTAAAATTTTTACCGGATAATCGCATTTTAGTAGATGTGCTAAGCGCCCCCGGTCGTAGTGCAGCTTTTAATCAGCGGGGTATGATAAATTTACGATTCGAGGGAATTGACGCGCTGGAAACTCATTTTGCTGGTAGTCACCAGAACCTAGAATGGGCCGAAGCGGCTCGCGATAAGCTTCTATCGCAGATTGGGTTTACGAGTATTGAGTTTTCCGACCGAAACCCAAATAAGATTATTACTGTTGATGACCATCCGCAACGGGGCTACATTCTAGCTAATAACTTAGATACGTTTGGGCGAATTATTGCATTTGTGTACACGGGCGACACCGCGCAAGTAGATGGTTCACAAGTGTTTATAGAAGATTCGCACGTAAATCAAAGTCTTAATTACCAATTACTCGAGGCTGGGCTGGTGTATCCCGCATTCTACACCTCTCTACCGACTGATTTGAAGCAGTCCTTAGCCCAACTAGTGCGTAATACAAAGCAGGAGAACACTGGCTTGTGGCCGGAGTCGACCGCCAACACTGAACGTATTGCTAACTTTACTGAAGGACTAACAGAAATAGAGAATCTAGTGATGTGGCCGAAGCTGTTTCGGCGCCTAGTTCGCTACGTAGGAGCTGGGTTTACCAATTTGAGCCAGTTGGATGCTTGGCTGCGCGAAGACCCCATAAACCGCGATGATCGGGTACTACTGCCCAACGGAGAACTAGGGAATATGCACGATGTAATTGATGTAACCTCCCCCCTCAAGCTACGAATGAATTACGAACCGGAGGATTTGGTTATTGTGCCGGACAGTACTGTAATACCCCAGCCACCGCCGGTAAAACCTCAACCACAAACCAATATTCGTATTATTGCCGCTTTAGTTAATCCTTTAGGAAAAGAAATTGGTCAAGAGCGCGTAACCTTACTGAACGTAAGCGCTCAAGAGCAAAACGTTACCGATTGGACGTTAGCCGATAGCATTGGTAAGTCGATACCTCTGCCGGAGTTACTGAACTCCACTGTATTAGCTGCCGGAGAAGTAGTACAAGTCACTTTAAATTCCCGTGTGCGACTAAATAATACCGGGGATACCATTACACTATTTGATAGCCAAGGCTCAATGGTAGACCAAGTATCGTATGCTCGCAAAGATGCTAAGGAAGAAGGAGTTACGTTAGTATTCTAATGCTGAAGAGCCTTTCCATCTTTCTGATCAAAACTTTAAACCACCTCGGTTAGCAACGATCAACAATTCGTAAAACATTTGTACATTTGTTATCCCCTGCGCAGTAATCTTAGCCTATGCCTTTATTTGATAATCACGGACGACCTATTGACTACCTTCGTTTGGCCGTTACCGATCGCTGTAATCTACGGTGCTTCTATTGTATGCCCGCGGAGGGGATCTCATATGTACCGAAGGAGGAACTGCTTTCCTACGAAGAAATGGAACGGCTGCTGCGAATTCTGGCCAAAATGGGTATTACCAAAATACGAATCACCGGGGGCGAACCATTTGTACGGCGCAATTTAATTGATTTTCTTGGTCGATTATGCAAAATTCCAGGGATTGAAGAAGTACATATTACAACCAATGGTGTGCTTACTACACCCTACGTAGAAGAGCTCCAAGCAATGGGGATTGCTTCTGTTAACCTGAGTTTAGATACGTTTGATCGTCAACGGTTTAAGAAAATTACCCGTCGCGACGAGTTTGATCGAGTATTGGATTGCTTTCATACTTTACTAGCCCATAACGTTCCCACCAAAATTAATACGGTAGTTATGGAGGGGAAAAATACCCAGGACATTGTACCCCTTACCGAACTTACTCGGCAGCATCCGGTATCAGTGCGGTTTATTGAAGAAATGCCCTTCAATGGTGAAGGAAACCACTATCCTGCGCTGGTTTGGACGCATCAGAAGATTTTAAAGGTGCTGAAGCAACACTATCCAGCTATGGAAAAAATAGCGGATGCACCCGCTTCAACTTCGTATAACTACCAAATTCCTGGCTACCAGGGAACGGTCGGTATCATTGCTGCCTTTAGCCGAACATTTTGCGGCACCTGCAACCGTATCCGCCTTACGGCCCAGGGTACTCTCAAAACTTGTTTGTACGATCAGGGAGTATTGAATATAAAAAATATACTGCGGGCAGGTGCTACCGATACAGAAATTCGAGAGGTATTTGAGAGAACCTTTCGGAATCGGGCGAAAGATGGCTTTGAAGCCGAACAGCGGCGAGGGGCACAGTCGGTGAGCGAATCAATGTCTACAATTGGCGGGTAGAATCCGCCTAGTTGTTTGGTGGAAAGATATTTTTATCTTACGCCAAATTTTAGCATATGAATAGATTTCTATTTGTTTTCCTTTTCTTATTCTCATTCCACTTTCACGTTTTCTCTCAAGGTTCCGAAATCTACCAAGGTGGCATCCGCATTCCTGTTGGTCGAGATAGTAGTAAGTACATTCGGATAGCGATGGTGCAACAGTTTTGGCTGCGTTCTATTGAGAACAATCCGGGCACGGTAGATGCCAGTGGAAATTTGGCGGAACACTCAACTGACATTGGCAGTCGCCGGACACGAGTTACTATGTATTCGCAAATATCGCCTCGTTTTCTACTGTACGCTCAGTTCGGTACCAACAATCAAACATTCATTAATGGTGGGGCACCAGGGCAGGGTGCTAAAAAGCCTCAACTCTTTTTCCACGATGCCTGGACTGAGTTTGCCGTGGTACCTGAGCGAGACTACATTACTAAGGAAGTCAACTCATTTTCTCTGTCCTTAGGAGCGGGCTTACATTTCTGGAACGGTGTTTCTCGTTTGGGTTCACCCAGTATTGGCAGTTTTCTCACCTTAGATTTACCGATATTCAATTTCCCTAATGTAGAACGTACTGATCAGTTTGGTCGACAGTACGGAATCTATGCTAAGGGAATGGCTGGGCCAGTACACTACCGATTAAATTTAAATAAGCCTTTTGTGGACCAACGTATCGGAGAAATTACTGCTGATCGGGCTAGTAACATTGCTACGGATCGGTGGGCAATTAGTGGATATGCTACGTATCAGTTTCTAGAAAAAGAAGCGATACTTTCTCCATTCCGGGCAGGTTCCTACCTTGGTACCAAACGGGTGTTTAATATCGGAGCCGGATTTTACCACCACCCTGAAGCCAGTGGCACTTCGGGTAGTGTTGGCAATATCACTGACTTTAATCGACACGATCAGACGGTTTGGGCCATTGATGCCTTTTTAGATTATCCTTTTGGAAATCAAAGAATGGCACTGACTGCCTATTCGGTGCTATACAACTACGATTATGGCCCTAACTACTTTCGTACCGTGGGCATTATGAATTTGGATAGCCGCCCGGCCGATGCATCGGTTTCTTTGGCAGGATACGGCAATGCCGAACCCCTGTTGGGCACCGGACAAATTTGGATGGCTCAGTTTGGCCTGCTATTGCCCCCGGCCTGGTTAGCATCTTTAGGAAAGTTTCAACCTTTCGTTCAATCAGAATACAAAGACCTAAACTATCTGGATGATACTTTTACAAATTTGGATGTAGGTTTGAATTGGTTCATTGAAGGGCAAGTAGCAAAACTTACCGTTCAATACGGCGCTCGCCCTATTTTTATAGAACAAAATAACCAACGTATTCAGACTGATACCAAAGGTCAGTGGACATTACAGATACAGCTTGCGATTTGAAGGAACAGAAACAATCCAGAAGTACGCTTTACCACTAGGGCATGCTGACATATAGGCTAACAACAGATTTTGAGATTATTTTGATGGGGTAACTATTATTACTCACTGTTTCCGTAGCATTTGTCCGTTTCGCTGCGAACTATATTCTCCGTTTTCCGAACTGATCTTCCCGTTTACAATTACGAAGTTTATACCTTCAGCCAACTGAAAAGGATTTTCGTAGGTAGCCGTTTCGTGCACCTGTTTCGGATCAAATATCAAAACGTCGGCTTTCTTTCCAACGGCTATAGTGCCTCGGTCAGTAATACCCATTGTTTGAGCGGGCATTGATGTCATTTTTCGCACTGCATCAGCCAGAGTCAGTACACTATCCTGTACTATAAATTTTTCAATAATGCGAGCAAAGGTACCGTGCCCCCGCGGGTGACGCGAAGTAGGACTACCATCCGAGCTAATCATTACCAGCGAGTCGGCAATAAAGCGCGATTGTAGTGAGTCATTCATTACGAAGTAGGCACCCGATGCCCCACCGGGTTGAATATCGTCAATTAGTATATCCTCAAAGGGTTTATCCATTTCTTCGGATAATTGCGCCAGGTTTTTTCCGGCGTAGGGAGCCGTTCCCAGTAGCGTAGCTTCCGGACCGTTACGTTGGTTTACTTTATTCCGAAGGAAATCCTCTAGTTCGGCCCGCCGAGTAGCAACCACTTGTTGATAATTATTAGGAGGCTTAGCCCACTCGGGAAACAAAATGCTAATGCCGGTGTAACTAGCCGTATACGGATATACGTCAGCTGTTACCGGTACGCCATCCCGACGAGCTTGATTCAGTACGTTTAAGATCTCCTCGGCCCGGCTTTCTCCCTGCCCGTAGACCACTTTCATATGGGATACATTTACGCGGCAAAACTTTCCTTGGTCAAGCAGCTCCCGGATAGAAGATTCTACCTCATTATCGTCTTCGTTACGAACGTGGCTAGTAATTAGCTTATTCTTTTCGCCTACTATCTTGGCTAGGTGCTCCAGTTCGTAAGCGGGAGCATAAAAGCCCGGAATATATTCCAGCCCAGTGGTCATTCCGAAGCATCCCGCATCTAGGTTCTGTTCCAATAACTGTCCGATCACCTCCAGTTGCTCATCCGAGGGGCGGGGATTGTATTTAATACCCGATTGCATTCGCAGGGTACCGTGCCCCACAAACATCGCGATATTCACTCCCGGTACGGTATCCGCTACCAGTTGCATCCATTCAGCTAGGTTTTCATAATCGGGACTAGAGCCATCTTTTCCCAGGGAAATGGTAGTCGCTCCCATCGCCAAAAAGTTTTTGAATTCAGGTGTCTTTAGTGGATTACCGTGGGAGTGCATATCAATAAAACCGGGCGTAACTACTTTACCCGCAGCATCAATTGTTTTCTTAACTTGAATTAGTGCTGTATCTACCTGCCCAATAAACGCAATTGTATCATCTTGAATGAGTAGATCTGCTGAGTATTCATCATTCCCCAAGCCATCCACAATCTGCCCATTTTGGATGAGCAGGGTGTAGTTCTTTTCGGTAGACTGATTCAGAAAATTTTCAAACTCCGTAGAAGGAGTAGGAGTGCACGATAGCCAACCTATGCTAAGCAGAATAAATAGAAGCTTCATAAAGAAGTTACAGTTTTTTACTAATCCGATGCTTGCCCGGACCAGTGATGAGCAATGCAACAAACACAATACCTACTTCCAATGGATGAGAAATACGACTATAACTATCGCCGTTACCAATGTGCATAGCGGTAGCTACAATCATCGTGAAAATAAGTAGTAATAGTGCTGGAACCCAGAAAATCCCCAAAATTAAGCAAAGGCCACCCACGCACTCAGCAAAGCCACCCATAAATCCCCAGACAGCAGGTAAGAACGTAATTCCCAGATTTTTCATGGAGCCGCCTAGCTTTTCCCAGCGTTCGGGACCGCCCAATAGTTTGGGTAGACCGTGGGCGATAAATGAGATTCCTAGTCCGATGCGGATAATCAGTAGACC
>NZ_JBARYM010000516.1:0-9859 GCF_049647865.1 Tunicatimonas sp.
ATGGCGAAGCACTACAACATGCGCTGAAGTTTCGTTGGCAAGCACTTTGGGAACATATAGACGGTACTTTTTTAGCGGTGCTCTTTGCTGGTATTGCGACGAGTCTCCTAACGCTGGCGAAAGTCCTCCATTATTTCCTAGATACATATCCTATCCAACTCTGGTCGTTTTTTTTCGGTTTAGTCATTGTGGCAGCTTACGTAGTAGCTAAGGAAATTACCCAATGGAGGGGAAGAGTTATTCTGGCGGGGTTAGCTGGAATTGCTATTGCCTACGCCGTAACAGTAATCACCCCCGCACAAACTCCTACCGATCTCTGGTTTATTTTCTTATCAGGATCAATTGCTATTTGTGCTATGATTTTACCCGGTATTTCGGGAAGCTTTATTTTGCTGATTTTAGGGAAGTACGAATACATATTAGGAGCTTTGAACGAGCGAAATTTACTGGTCATTGCTACATTTGCCGTAGGTTGTGTGGTGGGTTTACTAAGCTTTGCTCGTCTCATATCATGGTTGTTAGACCGATACTATAATACCGCTATTGCTTTGTTAGCCGGATTTATGATCGGATCATTGAATAAAATATGGCCTTGGAAGGAGGTAGTATCAACCCGTATGAACAGCAGCGGTGAGGAAGTACCCTTTATCACGAAAAATGTGCTTCCAGCTGTATACGAAGAAGTTATGGGGCAGTCACCCTATTTAGGGCAGGCTATACTCTTTATGCTGCTAGGGGCAGGCGTAGTACTTGCTATTGATTTAGTCGCCGCTCGTCAACAAAAAACAGCTAAAACGGTGAATAATTAGCAATGTACAGAAAGCAGTGACTATTAGAGAACGGAAAATGGAAATTTAAAAACTTTGTAACAGGAGATTAATGACCAGTGATAATTAACAATTAGCCTTTTAACAATTGAATAATCAAGCAATTAACAATCGAACCATTGAATAATTTCCTCTCATGGACCAAATAATCGACGAATCATTAAAGAAACAACATCGAGATAAGATTCAGCAAGTTTTTCACGAAGTGGGCAAAGTAGTGGTTGGGCAGCAATATATGGTCAATCGGCTATTGATAGGGCTGTTTACCAACGGGCATATTCTTTTAGAAGGAGTTCCTGGGCTAGCCAAGACACTCACAGTCAATACTTTGGCGCAGGTTCTGCATTTAGACTTTAAACGAATACAGTTTACCCCTGACTTACTTCCGGCAGATTTGATTGGAACAATGATTTACAATCAGCAGAATTCTGATTTTGAGGTAAAGAAAGGTCCAATCTTCGCCAATCTAATTCTGGCCGACGAAGTAAACCGTTCACCTGCAAAGGTACAATCAGCCTTGCTGGAGGCGATGCAGGAAAAGCAGGTAACCATTGGCGAAACCACTTATCCACTAGATCGCCCGTTTTTAGTATTAGCTACCCAAAATCCGGTAGACCAAGAAGGAACATATCCATTGCCGGAAGCGCAGGTAGATCGCTTTATGATGAAGGTATACGTAGATTATCCTACCAAAGAGAATGAGTTAGAGGTGATGCGACGTATGGCCAATCTATCTTTCAACGGAGAAGTAAACTCAATTCTAACTAAAGACGACATTTTTTCCATAAGAAATGAAATCAACGCAGTCAGCATCTCTGAATCGTTAGAGAAGTATATTGTAGAACTCGTATTTGCCACCCGCGACCCAGAAGCGTATAATATGGCTGATATAGCAAACTACATACAGTTTGGAGTATCGCCTCGGGCTAGTATTAACCTAAACATTGCTGCAAAAGCGATTGCTTTTTTTGATCAACGCGATTATGTGCTACCCGAAGATATTAAAGAAGTAGCGAATGATGTTTTTAACCATCGGATTTTATTGAATTACGAAGCCGAGGCTGACGGGGTGAAGACTAGCGATATTATTAAGACGATTCTTCAGAAGGTTCCAATTAATCAGTGATGATGGTTAATAACTAATGAGTAATGACTGGTGACCATTGACTAATGGAGCTTACTTTGAGACTAGGTGAGCAGTTAGGGTCATTTGCAATAAGATTTCTTCCTAACACGGAATATGAAAAGACACACGATGTAACTTATTCCGTAGTATAACTAGACGCGATTAGTCGCTAATCATTACTTATCATTCATGAAGTAGAGGTATTCAACTTACTGTTTATCAGAATAGTTGCCCAATTGAGTAGTAATTTAACTTCTTAACAATTCGATAACCTTGATATAACTTTGTTAACAATTAATTAACATATGGTTCTTCACAGAGTAATAAACAATGTCCAATTTTGCAGGGTAATTCATAAATCTACTACGAAACTGTTTAATTAATCTAATCTAAAGTTTTTCACGTATGAAGAGATTTTCAATTTCGCTCTTAGCAATGCTAGGATTTTTTGCGACTGTTTTTATCGCCTGCGATCCTGACGACGATGGCGTTGATATTCTACCCCCAACGATTTCCGATCCGAGTGATACTTCCGTTGATCCTGGTTCTACTGTTACCCTTTCGTTCAATGTAACTACACCCGGTGGTTTTCAGTCATCTTCAGTAGTTAGTAGTGATGACGCCGTGGCTACCGCTGCAGTTACTACCAACCTTACTGTTGACGAAGAAAGTGGTACACTGGTAGTTACCGTTACCGGAGTAGCCGAAGGACAATCTACTGTTACCCTAACCGTAACCGACCAGGAAGCGACCAGTGCTACTGCCGATGTGGTAGTTACTGTTAATCCTGAAGGTACTACTGGTGGTGGGCCACCCGCCGTTAGCGCAGCGGTACTAGATACCATTGACGGAGGAAGTTTAACTGTATTAAGCGATGCATTAGAAGCAACGGGGCTGTTTTCTGCCTTAGCTGATGCCGATGAAATTACGCTTCTTGCCCCTAATAATGATGCATTTACCGCGCTATTAACTGAGCTCGGGGTGGCCAACCTAACCGAGTTAGTTACTGAATTAACACAAGACGGAGTAATTAGCGTATTGCAAGGTCACGTAATTCCTGATTCATTAGGAGCTGCCGAAGTAATCGCTGCTGCCGGACAGGCAGTAGGTACGCTAAACCCAGACGCATCTATCAATATTACTACCGATGATGATGGTAACGTATTTGTGAACGGAGCTGAGGTACTTACTACCGATATCCAGATTGCCAACGGTATTATCCACATCATTGATTCAGTTATTAACCTTCCGGATTTAAGTGAAGAGATTACAGTAACTGCTTCAGCAGAAGGAGTTGGGACTACTACCTGGACAGCTAATAACACCTACATCTTGGACGGATTAGTATTTGTTAACGATGGACAAACTCTAACGATTGAGCCAGGAACTGTCATTAAAGGAAAACCTGGCCAAGGGGGAGGAGCTAGCGCGTTGATTGTAGCTCGCGGAGGTACTATCGAAGCACCAGGAACGGCAGAAAATCCGATTATCTTTACTGCTGAAGCTGATGATCTAAACGGTTCGGTAACCGATGACCAAAGAGGCCTTTGGGGAGGAGTAATCATCCTTGGTAATGCTACTAGCAATAATAATGATACTAATGGTGAGAAAAACATTGAAGGGATCCCCACCGAAGATACTCGCGGCGTTTATGGCGGAACAGATGATGCCGATGATTCTGGGACTTTTACTTATGTTTCTATCCGTCATGGTGGTAGTATAATTGGTGAAGAGAATGAAATTAACGGATTGACGCTGGGTGCAGTTGGTAGTGGTACTATCATTAACAATATTGAAGTTTGGGCGAACCTAGATGATGGTATTGAATTCTTTGGTGGTACAGTAAACGCTAGTAACTTACTAGTAGCTTACTGTGGTGATGATGGGTTAGATACCGATGAAGGTTACCGAGGTAATGTTCAAAAGGCAATCGTATGGCATACAAGTGCAACCCTACGTAGTGATGATCCTAGTGCCATGGAGCTTGACGGCGGGGTAGGTGCTAACGAAACCGTAGAACCGTTCTCACTGCCTAATTTTGCAAATCTTACTCTCTTCTACGATGAAGGGGACAATGACCTGACTAACGCAGTTAACATTCGCGATAACTCGGGAGCTAGTATCTACAACAGTATTGCTATCAACCATGATGCGCCATTTGCGGTTGAGCGAAGAACCGATATTGGTGGTACTGCTGCTGATGCAGTAGGAAGCTCGTTTGAGCGCTTAACCGAGGGACAACTAGTAATTAGTGGGAACTTATTCTTTAATATCAATGGAGTAACCGATCCTGCTAACTTAGCTGATGCCTTCGCAGTCCAAAACGAGTCTACTGCTGATGCAGAAACTACGCTTGAAACAGCAATAGCAGACAACAATGCGCTGGTTGATCCGGCCTTTGGCACTGGAGCTACTAAATTCACCCCTTCGGCCGAGGCTGTAACTACGGAGCTAGCTACTTTACCGGAAGGAATGCAAATGCTAAACTACAAAGGTGCGGTAGACCCAGCCGCCGCCTCGCCCTATTTCGCTAATTGGACTAAAACCTGGGAAGTTATTAGTCAGTAGCTTTTATAAAAAACAGGCATAAATGCCTAGAAAGTAGGTCGGCTTCGTGCTGGCCTACTTTTACTTATATAAAATGGCTTGTAAAAAATTAAACTATGATGAAGATCAATACGGTAGGTAAGCTTAGGATTTTGTCGCTATTATTGTTTCTAATCAATTTCGAGAATGCAGTAGCTCAAACCGGAACCATCCGAGTTTCGGTTTTTGATCAAGAGACTGGCGAAGCACTAATTGGAGCTACGGTTGTGATTGCTGGAACTACCCAAGGTAGTGTAACCGATTTAGATGGTAAAGCAGCTATCAATGACTTATCCCCTGGGGCATACAGTGTTCAAGTTTCTTATGTATCCTATCAACCTAAGACTATAGAGGGAGTAGAGGTAGGTGCTGATGAAGTAAATGCTTTTGAAGTAAAATTAGCCACCGAAACTGCAGAACTGGAAGAAGTAGTAGTTACTGCTGAGGTAATTCGTAATAGCGAATCCGCTTTACTTACTATTCAACGAAAATCCCCGGCTGTGATGGATGCTATCTCGGCCGACATGTTCTCACGCAACGGAGATAATAATGCGGCAGCAGCAGTACAGCGAGTAACTGGCGTTACCGTAGAAGGAGGAAAGTACGTATACGTGCGAGGCTTAGGAGATCGCTACAGCAAATCGGTGCTAAATGGTGCTGATATTCCCGGTCTAGACCCTAACCGTAATTCGGTACAGCTCGATATGTTTCCGAGTAATATGATTGACAATATCATCGTTTACAAAACCTTTACTCCTGATCTTACCGGTGAATTTACCGGTGGTTTAGTAAACGTAACAACCAAGGATTTTCCCGATCGCTTCACCTTACAGGTTTCAGGTTCAGCCGGTATTAATAGTCAATCCACTTTTAATAGTGATTATCTTACTTATGAAGGAGGTAGCCTTGACTGGATAGGGTTAGACAACGGAACTCGGGAGTTACCTAGTATTATTGGACAGTATACCAACGAAACCTTCCCTACTCCCGTTCAGAGAGATGTATTGCCGGAGGCAGTGAATGAAGCTGCTAGGTCCTTCGAGGGTAATCAGTTTACTCCTACCCGTAGTGCGCCCCCAATCAATCATAGCTTAAGCTTTTCACTGGGCAATCAAAAAGAACTTTTTGGACGCCCATTGGGGTTTGTGCTAGGACTCACTTACCGGAGAAATTTCGACTATTATGATGGTGGACAGGTAAACCGTTACGAGGGAGTACCTAGCAATGCTTCATCCATACGCGGAAGTATCATTACTGCTTCCGACGATGCTGCCTCTACCGAAGAGGTAAATATAGGAGGTCTCCTAAATTTATCGTACAAGCCTAGCGATAATAGCAAGATTAGTTTAAATGTGATGTACAATCAGGCATCAACCGATGTAGCTCGTCTTCAAGAGGGGTTTAGCTTACGTACTCGTCCTGACTCAACACTACTCTTTCAGAACAGAGCGCTATCATTCACGGAACGAGGGTTGGCTAATGGTTTGCTAAAAGGTGAACACAACGTTACTGGGCTAAATAATTTAAAGATTGAGTGGCAGTCATCTTACACCGATACCTATCTTGATGAACCTGATCTACGATTCCTTCAAAACAGTATTAGAATCAATGGTGACGGTGAGCGATCAACTATTCTTCCTAACCTGAATCGTCCTGGTAGATACTTCCGAAATATGGAAGAAACTAACTGGGACAGCCGATTAAACTTCACATTGCCAATAAATATCGCCGACGGTCGGGAAGCAAAGATAAAATTTGGAGGAGCCTATACCGAGCGAGACCGATCTTTCCGGGAACGCAGATTTATCTATACTGTAGATTTTCTTAGCTACGATGGCCTAGTTGATAACCGACTCGCTGATAACCAAATAGGTTTTGATAATGAAGGCAATCGCTTACCGGTATATATAGAAGAATCTACTCAGCCTGGTAATAACTACGATGCCCAACAGGCAGTCTACGCCGGGTATTTGATGATAGATGCCCCAGTGACTGAGAAGTTAAGAATAGTAGGAGGAGCCAGACTAGAACAAACCGATATGTCATTAGAAGCATTTGATGGCACCACTGGCGAATTAGAGACAAACGATATCTTACCCGCTCTAAACTTCACTTACGAATTAGTAGAAAACATGAATTTGCGGGCATCTTACGGACGTACTGTGGCCCGACCTACTTTCCGAGAGTTTGCTCCGTTAGTAACCTTTGCCTTCTACGGGGACTTCAACCAGATTGGTAATGCCAACCTAGACCGTACTCTAATTGATAACTTTGACCTGCGTTGGGAGATGTACCCTAACCGAGATGAGTACCTAAGTGCTAGTTTGTTTTACAAGCAGTTTGACAACCCTATTGAGAATACGATTAATCCCAATGCAGGTGGTCGAACCCCTGAGTATAAGTACGAAAATGTAGATGAAGCACAGTTGGTCGGCGCCGAACTTGAAGTGAGAAAACGGTTAAACTTTATCTCACCGGCCTTAGATGATTTTAGAGTGGGGGTAAACTTCACCTACGTATACTCCCAAGTAAGTTTGGAAGAGGATGAATTATTTGCTATCCGGCAGTTTGACCCAGATGCCGATGACACTCGGGATATGTACGGTCAGTCACCTTATGTAGTGAATGCTAATCTGGACTATAATAACTTTGAAACCGGGTGGTCAGGTAACGCCGTGTTCAATGTATTCGGGGCCCGCTTGGCATATTTTACCACTGCACTACCGTTTGTATACGAGCAACCTCGTCCTGAACTGAACATAAGTATTAAGAAACAAATAGACGAACGGTGGAGCGTACGTGTTAGAGCCAACAACTTGCTGAACCCGAAGTACGAAGAAACGATAGATTTTAGAGGGGAAGAATTTGTCTTTGATCAATACACTATGGGACGCGATTTTTCAATTAGCTTTAACTATCTAATTGAGTAAGAATATAACCTAATACAATCGTTATAAAGATGTTATCGGAAGATAACATCTTTTTTTAGGACGATATTGAAGCAGTATCCATATTAAAATAGATGTGATAACTATGCTCTATTGAATCGGGTTTCCTTACTCCCCGTAAGTAGAAATTAATCACTTTAAACCCATCAATATTCTTCCACATAATCATCGCTGATGAATCGTATTTGGTAGGCTCTACGTATTTAATGCCGAACTTAGTAATGGTTTCTGGTTTGAACTCAAGTGGATAAGGTTCATTCACAATTACTCCCTCAATCTTACCCTGGTAGTGCCTTACCTCTATCCCGTGTTTATTGTAATACTGAATGAAGTACTGCTTACCAAAGAACGTTCTATTGTATACTGTATCTGGTTCACCTAATATCTGAGTTACTTCGGTAGGAGATTTACTAAGTAGTAAAGGGGCATTGAAAACAACATTCTCGTTGGGTGAAGTACAATTATACATCAACCAAATAAGGAAGGGGAATATTAGTGTCTGAGGCGCGTGTTTCATACAGTAAAAATAAGTAAACCAGCTTCAAAATAGATAAAGGAGCAACTCAATTTAATCGAGTTGCTCCTTTATTTGTCTATAACTACTAAATACTATCTAGATAGACTAGCTTGTTGAAATCCTATCGTTCTATAAGATTCGTACCTGAACGACCTATCTTTAAACTGGCAATCTGTTTCTTTTTATTATTACGGACGAAAGAGAGAAAATTCGCAAAATCCTTGAATTACGGGACTGTAAGCAGGAATATTTAGCCAATCAGCTAGACATATCTATTAAAGCGTATAGTAAGCCGGAGCGAGGCGAAACAAAGCATACCGTAGATCGTCTGTACGATATTGCTCATATACTAGAAGTAGAACCGGAAGAAATTATTCACTACTCAAAGGATGAACTCTTTACTAATCGGCAAACTTCAGGAGGGAAAATTACTGCAAATAGTGTTGCTCAGGAAAAAGGTCGGTACGAACAGCGAATAAAGCATCTGGAAGAGGAGATTAGTTTTCTTCGGAAACTTCTAACTAAGCTTGTAGGGGAAATCGAGTTAGCCCTAGAAACTGGAGTTGCTGTCTCTTGTTTTATGAAAAGCGCGATTTTTGCAGATCAACGGACTCTTTTGTAGGTTTGTGTTATGAATAGTATTATCATCACTCCAATTACTGATGATGAACTAGTACCTTTGGCTGATATTATGAAAGTGTCGGACAAATAAGAGTAGGATCTCGCCGAGCCTTTGAAAAAGAAAGTAGAGGAATTAAAGATACGAAGGTTAGGCATCAGTTAAGAAACTACCGAATAGGTTTTTACTATTACAACGAAACTGTAGAATTAGTCCGAGTAAAAGATCGTAAAGACCTTTACACCTAGGTAGTAAGCTACTTCTTTCTGCTGATAAAAAGAGCCAGTAACGAAGTAAAAAGCCTAAGTTATTACGCTTTTCACCCCAACACCTGGGCAATGAAGCCGAATGGAGTACTTCGTTTGTACTACTTTTATGCTTTTTACTTCAAGCTTGGTGTTCCGAACCTCTGGTTTGGTGCTTTTTACTGCAAACGTTGGGTAAATAACTTCAAACTAGGTGCTATTAATTAGTATAGAAGTCTATTTGCCAAATTTTATTTTGGGTATTGCCATAATATCTAGTAGCCTGACGTTTTCAAGTAAAGGGTACCTACGTAAGCTTGCCTCACAAATTAACTAGTTGCTTCCAGTTACCCGGATTAGCTTTGCTATTCTTAGTATTGGTGTAGTAAAGAACATATAATAATTATGGTAAACGACAACGTAGTATCAGTGAAGCTTACTGCTAAAGAAGTGGAAGAAGCTATTCAGAAAATTAAAGAGGTGCAAACCAAACTAGCGGGAAAGCTGATTGCGCTTACTCCCGAAGAACGACAGGAGATTCCTAAGATGAGTGATCGTACTCAGCCCTTTGTTGAGAAAGTAACCGGTTACGTAAGTTCGCGTCCCGAGTTTATTCCCTTCTATATGTCGGCAGACGAATTGAAGATTGACGTGAAGGCAGTAAACGACTTAAAGCAAATTCTGCGAGAAGCCGAACAACTCTGCCAAGCCCTGAATGATACAGTTATGCTATCCGGTAGCGAGGCGTACAAATCCTCACTGGCATACTACAATTCGGTAAAGCAAGCGGCTAAGGCCAATGTTCCGAATGCCGAACCGGTGTACGATGATCTAAAGAAACGCTTTGAGAAAAACCGTTCCACTAAAAGCGAAGAATAGCATGCTGTATGAGGGTTTTAAGCCGGTTTCAGTTTTTCGCTAAAGACTTGCTTAAACTTATCTACCTTTGGACGAATCACAAATGAGCAGTAGCCCTGTTCGGGATTGTTCT
>NZ_JBARYM010000517.1:0-6501 GCF_049647865.1 Tunicatimonas sp.
GGTCGGATCACAATATGATCCTCTTTTAATTCCAGTTCTACTTTATCCTGAAATTGATACTTTTCCAGAATCACTTTATTGAGTCGTAACCCTTTTGAATTCCCTATTTTTATGATGGTGGCTTCCATAATATTTTACTTTTATGTAATTACAACGTAATTACTTTTATAGAAGTTTGTTAAACTTCTCTTGTACAATTTGAGATCAGACTGATATCTGTTATTTGACTAGTTTGGTCCAGAAACTGATGTTTTTGGGGACACCATTTAGTTGGCATTCTCCCGTTTGAAAGTAGTAATAGAACTCATTTGCTAAGTAATTCTCAAGGTCATATCCATAATAAATTATGTCAGTTTGATAAACCGAAAATACTGGATTTCCTACTTCATTAAGAGAATCGGGGATGTAACGATGGCCATTTGTGGGAATTAATTTAGGTGCTTTTTCTAATTGCCTTTTCGCAACTTCACAAGATTCCTCTGGATCGTCAGGTTTTATTCCCTATGAATTCATCCAAAATGAGTTGTTCTTAATATCAATACATATTCCTTTGTAAGGCTAATCCATACTTTTCTTAATTGATTCTCTGGAATTAGAACGCCAATTCATGAAACCCCTCGATATGGGAAATGCATAACTTAGAAAAACCTTTTAAGTCTGGAGGAAACAAAAAGTGAAATTCCTCTTCAATCTGAATAATTTCTTCTTCACTTAAACCTTATTTAAAAATTACTACCGCTTTCTCTAAAGTTATTTTAGCCAGTTCAAAATCTATACTACAGATACTAATATCGTATAAATCTACCCAATTTCTTATCCATTTACAAACGGTTACAAACATTTACATACGAAAGTAAACGGGTAACTCCCGACTGTGGCGTTCGACCGGCCGTTACTTTGCTGACATCAATTCAATGTTTAACACAAAAATTCACGAATTATGAACGCATTAAAAAATCACGTACAATTAATTGGCAACTTAGGTCAGGACCCTGAAATAAAGCAACTGGAAAGTGGGAAGAAGCTGGCTAAGTTTTCTATCGCTACTACCGAATCCTATAAGAATAAAAGCGGTGAAATTGTAAACGATACGCAGTGGCACTCAATTGTAGCGTGGGATAGTCTAGCGCAGATTGCTGAAAAGTACCTGCATAAAGGCAAGCAAGTAGCACTAGCCGGTAAGCTCAGCCACCGCAATTACGAAGATAAAGATGGCGTAAAACGCTATGTAACTGAAATCGTAGCCAATGACCTACTAATGCTGGGTAAACGGGAGAATGCGGCGGGAGATGATCTTCCGTTCTAGTTAGTAGCATTGCTGCTTAATAAATAACCGAAGTCTTCCGAACTTCGGTTATTTACTTTTCGCTATTCTTACGTGCGTAGGGTTTCCTTAGTAGTTCATCAGCATTTGGAATATGCTATTCTTAGTATTACAGCTATAATCTAAAATTTGACGACTATGAAGCGCATATTGTATTTAAGCTTTGCTCTACTAGCACTTTTTGTTTCGAGCTGTTCTGAAGAGGATGCGGCCGAAAAACCTTCCTTTTTAACGTTAGAAGAACGAATAATTCAACCTACTCTTGTCTCATTTAATATACGGGTTAATGAAGCAGCAGGGGAAGGTATGGTTTACTTTAATATTTACGATTCTGCTGATCCAGCTCCCACTGCTAATAATTTAAAGGGTAACCGAACCACTCAAAGTTTAGCTATGAAAAGTGGCGGGTTTACATTCGGTAATTTTCAAGGGTTAACTCCTAGTACCAGCTACGTAATATACGGTTTCATGGAATCGGATGGTGTAGCAGGTGACGTAGTGTCCTTGAAGATTACAACAAAAGAGGAGTAAGCAGTAATCAGAACTAACGAGAACTAGAGAAAAGCCAAAAAGGTCTTTTTGACTAAACAAGTAAGTTACTTTTCCTACAGAATTGAAATCATCCGAAGTTTTCAAAGCTTTGGATGTTTATTTTGGAGGAACAATCTGCCTTGTGTTAGTCCAACGTATAAAACTCGTACGCAATATTCCAAGTAAACTTTTTGCCGGAAGCGACATTTACCTGAATATAAGGCTCAGGACAAGCCGTAGTGTAAGAGGCCCAATAGATCATTTTTAGTAAGGGCTGGTCGCCCATGATGAGTACGCCTGCGCTAGAGTTTATGTTTTCAATTCGGATATTATAATCATCCGCTGTTGGGCCATAGCCCTTTAAATTAGAAGTAAATACTGACTCCCCATCTTGCAGTGCGGTCTGATAAATTAGCTTGTTGCCTTCAGTTACTACCGTTTCCCCAAACCCCCTTCCTTCTTCAGCCTCAAGATCATAACCAAAAGTGGTTACTATATTGGGGCCTGTGGTTTCACCATCAATGATGAAGAAATTGTGGTTGTAAACAGTTGTTTCTAATAGTTTCTTACCGGTATTTTTCAGTTGGTGTTCCAGTATCATCTTGGGTTCGCCCTCCGCTAAGCGAATGGTTTTAGTATATTCGTAGGCGTATTCATCGTACTCTAGCGTTTGCACCAACCTAACTTGGTCATCTTCCGGCCGAATTTTCCACTGCCCACCTTCCACAATTTCGTACTGATCCATAAAGTGATAGGGCTTATCATCCAACTTGCGCAGTATGCCAATACCAATGACCAAAAAAGTATCGCCTTCTTCGTACCCAATTGGGTAAAATGCTTCTACTGGTCCACTGATAGACTCAGGATTGAGCGGATCATGTTTGGGCAGCCAATTGCCAAAGTACTCATGCCCCTTATACTGCAAACTACCAATTATGCCCGCCCAGTCGAAGCGGGTGCTGCGGTAATAGCCACCTTTGGCATCCGGTAAGTAGACCTTCGCCTTAATTTGATCATTGTTAATTGTAGTACTGGGAAAGTCAGATTGGGCGGTGGCCATAGTATTGAGTAGTAAAAGGCTTAGAAAAGCTAATATGAATTTCATAGGAACTAGGGGGTATACTTACTACTGCCAATAATGTACAACGAGCAGAGAATAATTAGACCAGTTGAGCCTTTCGCTGACTGGGTTTTCGCTTAGCTTTTTTACGCAGCTTGTTAATCCAGATAATTGTTCCGGTTACAGGCAGACTGGTGGCAATCAAGCAAGCAATGAAGTAGATAATCTTAGAAAAGGTGCCGTAGAACGTCCCCATATGCAACGCTTTAATGGAGCGAGCTACCCGCTCGTTCCAGGGTTTCTCAGAGAAGACTTCTAACTTCAAAACCTCAGCCGTGTACGGATTGAGTTTCACTACATCTCCTGCTGAAGGAGCAAAGAATCCGGTTTGATACTTCGTAACAACGATTGGCTTTTGCGGTTCGTCGGAAAATGAAATTCGGTAGTCACCCTCATAGGGTAGTTGTTCGTTGGCAATCCGAAGGAAATCGGCTACCAATAGGGTGCTTTCGCTGTCCTCCGCTTTAATACTAAATTCCTCGTCGGGGCGGTTGCGCTCTACTCCCAGCACATTGTACAACCCGGTTCGGTACCACTCAAACGACCATTGCAAACCAGTTAAGGCCATAATCAGCAGTAGAAACGACGAGTAGAAACCCAGTGCGTTATGCAAATCGTGATTGGTACGTTTCCAACTGCCGCTAAATTTGATTCGCAAACCCTGCTTCCAAGACTTAAGCCGCTGGGGAAACCAAATGACTAGACCGGTTAGGATGATGAACACAAAAATGAGTGTAGCTACACCCACAATGGGGCGACCAACTTCCGTATCCAGCAGTAACCAGCGGTGTAAGCGGAAGACCATCATAAAAAACTCCGAACCCGCTCCTTGGGTGGTGCCTTTTATTTCGGCGGTATAGGGGTCAACCAGATAGGTAGTTCCGCGACGTTCGCCTTCTTTCTTGACCGAAACCTCGTAGCTCCACGCTTCATCCGCCGGAATACGCAATGCAGTTACCTTTCCTTCAGGCAAGGCTTGCTCTACGCGTTGGGTAATCGTTTCCGCCGCCAATCGCTCCGCGTTAGGTTGGATTACTATTTCGTATCGTTCCGGATTTAGTGCTTCCTGAATTTCTGAGCTGAAGGTATAGATTGTACCAGTTAGGCAAACCACAAACAGAATCAGGCCCGCTCCAATACCTAGCCACAGGTGAATATTGTTAAATAGCTTCCTAATTTTCTTCCAAGTAGAATTGGTTTCTTTCGCTCTCATAGAATAGTTAGGTTACCTACCAAACGTGCTACTATTTGTAATTAGTCTAAATAGCTGCATTGGCTAAAATATTAGATTGGAATGAGATTGACAAGATGTAGAAGGAAAATATTTTACTAGTAAATGTTTCCGCAGGCACTAAAAAATAAGTCTAAATATTTAGAGCTAGCAAATTATAAAGTGGGTTATCTAGAAATTGATTAAAGCCAGATAACCACCCTAAAAGCAACCAAAATAGCCCTCCCAATTGCATATCAATGCACTTAATAGCTTTACACCACGTTTTATGTTTATCAATCTAGTACAGATCATTATATTTGTCATTATACCAAAATCTAGCATGGCCAACTATAATATTGATGCCAATAAACAGGTCACCTACGATGCCATCGTTATTGGGTCGGGGATAAGCGGCGGATGGGCCGCGAAGGAGCTTTGTGAGAAAGGACTAAAAACCTTGGTGCTCGAGCGCGGAAGAATCGTAGAACACGTCAAGGATTACCCCACGATGCACGATGACCCCTGGGATATGGAGCTCCGGGGCGGACTGACTCCCGAAGAAAAGGAGAAACACTACAAAGCTGCCAGATCAGGATTTATCGGACAGGATACCGAACACTTCTGGGCGAACGACCAGGAAAATCCTTATACCGAAGTCAAACCCTTCCTGTGGATGCGGGCCCACCAGATGGGCGGACGCTCTTTACTCTGGGGCAAGCAAACCTACCGCTGGAGTAATCTTGACTTTGAGGCCAACGCCAAAGACGGCCACGGCGTAGACTGGCCCATTCGCTACCAAGACATTGCTCCCTGGTATACTTACGTAGAGAAGTTTGCGGGTATTAGTGGTGAAGCACTCGGCCTGCCGCAGCTGCCCGATAGCCATTTTCTGCCCCCCATGGAGCTTAACTGCGTAGAGAAGCACGTAAAACAACGCATCGAGAACGAATTTCCGGGGCGTCATATGATCATCGGCCGGGCGGCGCACCTTACCGAGCCGCTCAATGGCCGGGGAAAGTGCCAGTATCGAAACCGCTGTAGCCGGGGTTGTCCGTACGGGGCTTATTTTAGCAGCAACGCCGTCACCCTGCCGGCCGCTCATGCTACGGGCAATCTTACCATTCGCCCCTATTCTATTGTGCAGTCCGTCATTTATGACGACGAAAAGGGGAAAGCCACCGGGGTGCGCATCATTGATGCCGAAACCAATGAGGCCATTGAGTATAAATCAAAAATAATCTTCTGCAATGCCTCAACCCTGAGCACTACTCAGATTCTTCTTAACTCGGTCTCAGGTCGGTTTGAAAACGGACTGGGCAACGATAGCGGCGAACTGGGGCACAACCTGATGGACCATACCTACCGGGTAGGCGCGATGGGGCAGGTTGAGGGTTTTGATGATAAATACTACAAGGGCAGACGCCCCAACGGCATCTACATTCCTCGCTACGTTAATATCGATGAGCAAACCCAGTCGGATAAATTCCTTCGGGGCTTTGGCTACCAGGGAGGGGGAGAGCGCGCTGGAATGCAGGCGACCGCCAACCGTCCTGAGTTTGGGGCCGACTACAAGGATAGTATCCTTAAACCCGGTCCCTGGGAGTTTTTCATCACCGGATTCGCCGAATGCCTGCCGTATCACGAGAACCAGGTAACCCTCGATACCGATACGCTGGACAAGTGGGGGCAACCAACGCTGGCCATCGACTGCGAGTTTAAAGAAAATGAGAAAGCCCTTAACCGGCAGATTCAGGAAGATGCCGTAGAAATGCTCGAGCGGTCCGGGCTAAAAGGTGTCGTTGGGTTTGATAAAGAGCACAGTCCGGGCTTTGGCATCCACGAAATGGGAACGGCCCGGATGGGACGCGACCCCAAAACATCGGTGCTAAATGCCTTCAATCAGGTGCACGCTGCCAAGAATGTGTTTGTCACCGACGGAGCCTGCATGACGTCCTCTTCGTGTGTGAACCCATCGCTCACCTACATGGCACTCTCGGCCAGGGCGGCCAATCATGCGGTAGAAGAATTAAAAAAACGAAATATTTGATATTATGAACAGAAGAACCGCCCTTCGGCACACCGGATTGATGGCCGGAGCCACCGCCTTTGCTCCCTCCCTGTTGGCACTACTTAACGCCTGCCAGAGCGAAGCCCACCTAGACTGGCAACCCCAGTTCTTTAGCGAAGAGGAGGCCCGGTGTATAACGAGTCTTATTGATACGATTCTGCCCCGTACCGACACCCCCGGAGCGCTGGATGTGCAGGCTGATCGCTTCATCGATCAGGTTATCGCCCAGACCTACGGTGCGGAAG
>NZ_JBARYM010000518.1:0-4493 GCF_049647865.1 Tunicatimonas sp.
AGTAGTAATAGTTGTTCCGAAATACCCAGAATCATCGGCTAAAGCCCAATGGCAGTTTATCTGAAATGTTCTACGGTATTTTCATCCTGCTTTTACTCGATCAGCAAATAATCCTCGGAGCAAGCCCCGAGAAACAAGATTCTCTTATAGATTTAAGAATGGAGGGCACCTAATAGGGCTCATAAGTAGTTAGAATCTATTAATAATAGAGTATCTCAAAAAGAAAAAACCCCTTAAATTACTATAATTTAAGGGGTTTTGGCATTAGATAAATGCAAGATGCAGAGAGTGAGGGATTCGAACCCCCGGTACCTCGCGGTACAACGGTTTTCAAGACCGCCGCGTTCGACCACTCCGCCAACTCTCTGGGTAGATTAGCTAAATTGCTAATGCGACCGCAAATCTAGTGGATCAGAAGTAAATATATAATAAAGCTATTGGAAGAATTTTAGCTGAAATAGGGTTCTAGTAACTTCATCATTGTTTCGGGTGGGCGACAAGGACGCTTAGTATTTGCTTTCATAAATGCCAGCACTGTTTTGCCTGAATGAACTAGGGTTTCATCTTCACTTCTAAACTCATACTCAAAAGTAATCCTCACCGATGGCATATCATTTAAAAGAACCTTTATTGTTAATAGATCATCGTAGTATACTGGCTGATGATAGTAAGAATGATTCTCTAGTACAGGCATCATAATTCCACTTTCTTCAAGTTTTCGGTAGCTCATACCCAGGTTACGTAATGCCTCTACTCGAGCTACTTCGTAGTATGAGGCATAGTTACCGTAGTAAACATAACCCATCTGATCCGTTTCTCCGTAACGAACCCGAAGTTGGATAGTGTGTTGATACATAGTTAGTTATAAATTCCAGCTTGGCTTAGTGCCCGCTGGTAGCGTCGGGCATTGGCCAAATGAGCTGTAAGGTTTGTAGCAAAGTTGTGGTAACCAGAAAAGTCTTCTCGAGCACACATGTATAAGTAGTTATGGTCTTCGTAGTTCAGCACCGCATCTATTGCATTAATAGACGGAACTCGAATCGGGCCCGGAGGTAAGCCAGTGTATTTGTATGTATTGTAAGGGGAATTTATTTCTTTATGCTTATTTAGTACTCGCTTAATAGTAAAATCTCCGGCAGCATATACCAGCGTAGGGTCAGCTTGAAGAGCAATATTACGTTTCAACCGGTTCAGATAAAGCCCAGCCACCTTAGGAGCCTCGTCGGGTTTATTTGTTTCTGATTCTACAATAGAAGCCAAAATAGATACTTCGTGGGGAGTCATGTTCAGGGAGTCAGCCCGGCTCGCTCGTTGTTTGCTCCAAAAGTTCTCATACTCTTGGTAGAATCGGTCAAATAGCTCCTCGGCCGAGGTTGTCCAGTAGAACTGATACGTATCGGGTAGAAACAGCGACAACACATTTTCGGTTGTAAAACCGTATTCCTTTACAAACTCCTCACTGTTGAGGAGAGCTAAAAAATCTTCTTTATCAGCTTCCAGATTTTCACACAACCGCTGAGCTAATTCCGGCTTCAATCGCACATTGTTAAACGTTACATCCACTGGTTTCTGTTCGCCAGAACGCAGCCGACGAATTGCTGCCAGATTCGACATATTAGCCTGTAACAAATAACGCCCCGGCTTTAGGTATTGATCGTATTTCATCAGTTTAGCTAATACACTAAAAGAAAGTAAGTCTTTTACATAATTTTCTTCATGCAGTCTATCCTGTACTTCATCAAAGGTAGCACCCGATGGTATAAGAAGTATCCGATCTGATTGATCAGCCAATACATTAGGAGTATACACCATTTGGTAAGCATAAAACGAAAATGATACTAATAACACCGAACCCACCACAATAAAAAGTGCTAATAGCTTAGGTCTTTTCATATGCAATAAAAATTAGTAATTTGGTAGTACTCTCAGAATTAACATTTAACGTTTGTCCGGCATCTCCGTTTTTTGTAACATCGTTGTTACTAAGAAAAGTTTTTACGCTAAGTTCATTTTTTTATTAAACACCACATAGATGAAAGCATCCCTTCTAAAAATCAACGCTCTTTACCCCGAAAACAAAAAGCTAACCAAAGTAGTCGAAGTTCTACAAAAAGGTGGGCTGGTGATTTATCCCACCGATACAATTTATGCCCTAGGTTGCAGCCTTCTTAACCCTGAAGCTATTGAGCGTCTCTGCCTAATTAAAGGGGTTGATCCTCAAAAAAATCAGTTTTCTTTTCTATGTCAGAATATCAGTCAGGTTTCGGAGTATTCTAAAAGTATTCCCACCCCCATTTTCAAAATGATGAATAAGGCTTTGCCCGGCCCTTATACATTTATATTACCTTCCAGCAAACACGTACCCAAAAAAATTGATAGCAAACGTAAAACAATTGGGGTTCGAGTAACCGACCACGCCATTCCCCAGCAATTGGTAGCCCGCCTAGGTAATCCGTTAATTACTACATCAGTACACGATGAGGACGAAATTGTGGCTTACGCTACTGACCCTGCTTTGATCTACGAGCGTTTTGCCGATCAGGTAGATTTGATTATTGACGGCGGTATGGGAAACAACGTAGCTTCTACGGTAGTAGACTGCACGCAAAATGAACCCGCTGTACTACGTCAGGGGTTAGGTGATACCGCTTTACTGGTATAATTGACACTTACCTCTTTACCCGCCAGCGTTGGATCGATCGGTACTAATAGAAAGTCATTATTTCCCTTGTCTGGAGTATTTTTCTTTGCTGCGTTCGGCAGATAAAGTATGGATTCATGTTGATGAAACCTACGTAAAGCAGTCGTATCGGAACCGATGCTATATTTTAGGGCCGAACAAAATACAAGCACTTAGCGTACCCATACATAGAGGAAGCGGAAAAGTGCCTACTCAAGATGTAAGAATAGCGAACGAGAGTCGGTGGCAAAACAACCACTGGCGAAGTTTGGCATCAGCCTACGGTAAAACACCGTTTTTCACATTTTTTGCCGATGATATCCGAACTACATTATACCAGCCTTATAACTACTTAATTGACCTTAACCTTGCCCTACTGACAAAGTGTCTGGAATTGCTAATGTGGAATGTTGAGGTGGATTTTTGGCCTCGTCAAGCTTCTCTAGCAACAGCCAGCACCATAATCGATCAGCGAGGTAAGATTGTGGGTAAAAATCATTTGTCGGAAAATAGTCAATTTGTGCCAATAAGGTACATACAAGCCTTTGGCAAAGACTTTGTAACAAATTTAAGTATCATAGATTTGTTATTTTGTGAAGGCCCTCATGCCGATAATGTTATTCGACGTTCAATATTCGGAAGGTGAACAAATGCTTAAAACCGCTTGTTGTTTTCTTAGCATATATATCTATCTTGCTATTGAGGGTTTTGGCTCGAGGGGAAACATCCATTTTACCATTTAATTCCAAAGAGTAAGCTTATGGAAGCTAAATTTTCAAATAGAGTTAAGGAAGTTATTTCGCTTAGTCGGGAAGAAGCCCTCCGACTGGGGCATGACTATATTGGGACTGAACACCTATTGCTAGGTATGATTCGAGAGGGGGAGGGCGTAGCGGTAAGCTTGCTCAAAAAGCTAGGTGTTTCTTTAGATGAACTACGTACTGCTGTAGAGCAGGCCACCAAAGGAACGGCCACTGGTAACGTGAAAAACCTGGCCAACATTCCTCTGACCCGACAGTCAGAGAAGGTACTAAAAATCACGTATTTGGAAGCAAAAATATTTAAAAGTCAACTGATTGGCACCGAGCATTTGCTCCTTTCCATTCTTCGCGATGAAGATAATATTGCTACCCAGATTTTAGAGAAGTTTGACGTAAACTACGATGTTGTGAAAGAATTATTAGAATATCAATCCGATACTCCGGTAGCCGGACCCGATACTGATGATGGCGACGAAGATTCTGGTCGCATCTTTGGTGGTGGGGGTTCAGGTTCCAGCCGAGAGTCTAAAGGTTCCGAAAAATCCCGTACCCCGGTGCTGGACAACTTCGGACGCGACTTAACCAAATTGGCTGAAGATGATAAGCTTGATCCAATTGTGGGCCGAGATAAAGAGATTGAGCGAGTCGCGCAAATCCTTAGTCGCCGTAAAAAAAATAACCCAATCTTAATTGGTGAACCCGGAGTGGGTAAAACTGCCATTGCTGAAGGCTTAGCTCTGCGCATTGTTCAGAAAAAAGTGTCTCGTGTATTATTTAACAAGCGAGTAGTTACTCTTGACTTGGCTTCGTTGGTTGCCGGAACCAAGTACCGGGGGCAGTTTGAGGAGCGCATGAAGGCGGTAATGAACGAGATCGAAAAGTCTCCGGACGTTATCCTGTTCATTGATGAGTTGCATACGATTGTAGGGGCTGGTGGAGCTTCCGGTTCGCTAGATGCCTCTAATATGTTTAAACCAGCATTGGCTCGAGGTGAAATTCAATGTATTGGGGCTACCACCCTAGATGAGTATCGTCAGTATATTGAAAAAGAT
>NZ_JBARYM010000519.1:0-10015 GCF_049647865.1 Tunicatimonas sp.
CCCCAGTACGGATCATCTAAGCCCTGTTGCACATCGATAAGAAGTAGCACCGATAGGTTCATATTGAGTGATAGTTAGGGCGTAGTTAGAAATATTTTTAGATACAACTTTTCAGGAAAGTTAAATCAACTAACGATTAGTTAGCTGTACAGGTAGTACTTGTTATTTACTACTGCCTTTCAAAGCTTCAATAATTGAACAGTAATTTGCTTGCTTGTAGTCAGATTTTTCTTCGTAAAACAATCAAATCCGAGCGGCCATTAATAGATGTAAGTCGCGGGAGCGAAGGTTAAACTTCTTGCCAATAGCCGCGTTGGTGAGGCTACCTCGGTAGGTATAAATTCCTTTCATGAACCATCGGTAGTGGTAAATCATTTCGTCTACTCCTCCAGCATCGCAGACTTGCGACAGAATAGGGGTAAAAATATTACTGAACACCGTGGTGGCAGTACGTGGCACGCGCGAAGCAATATTGGGTACGCAGTAGTGAATTACGTTGTACTTACGAAATACCGGTTTTTTCAGACTAGTTATTTCCGACGTTTCAATGCAACCTCCTTGGTCAATACTCACATCTACAATCACCGATTCGGCTTTCATGTTCGCTACCATCTCTTCGGTTACCACCATACGGTTCGTTCCCTTTTCGGCCCGAATAGCTCCAATCACTACATCGGCCTCTTCCAATGCATTGCTCAACGTAACCACATCCATTGTTGAAGTATATATCTGCTGACCCAGCGTATGCTTTATCCGGCGTAGTTTGTACAGTTGATTGTCAAAGATTTTTACTTGAGCACCCAGGCCAATAGCGGTACGAGCGGCGTATTCCCCTACCGTACCCGCGCCTAAGATCACTACTTTGGTGGGGGGCACCCCAGTAATACCACCCAAAATTATTCCACTGCCGTTAGTACTACTGCTTAGATAGTGAGCCGCCACTGTCATTACTGTACTCCCAGCAATTTCGCTCATAGCCCGAACGACTGGCATCCCCCCTACTTTATCTTCAATAAACTCAAAAGCTACTCCGGTAATTTTACGTTTATTCAAGGCATGAATAAATTCGGGAGTTTGGTTACCCATGTGCAGTGCCGAGATTAATGTAGATCCTACGGGAAGATACTCAATCTCTTCTAGCGTGGGCGGGGCTACTTTGAGAACAATTTCTGCATCAAAGGCCTCCTTAGTCGAGTACACAATTTTTGCCCCGGACTCACTGTATTCGTTATCCGAAAATTTGGCATCAACACCGGCTTCGGTTTCTACCATTACCCGGTGGCCCATATTGGTAATTACTCCTACGGAAGATGGGGTAAGCAACAAGCGGTTTTCCTGCGGAGATACCTCCTTGGGAATGCCGATCTGAAGCGACTTATCGCTTTCTTTTATCGTGGCTAACTGCTCCTGAGGATACAACATTTGCTCTTTAGCAAGCTCCTTAATCTCAGAAGATGATGTGCTTACCAGTGTTTCTGGTTTATTTGAGTCATTCATGTTGGGACGCGTAAATAGTGCGACTCTGATCGGGTTGTACCTCTAAAAAAACTTGAAGGTGCCGATCCGGCAGCAAATTAGGAATTTTTTCCGGCCACTCAATCAGACAATAACTTCCTGAATCAAAATATTCTTCGGCACCAATATCTACAGCCTCTGATTCGTGCTTCAAACGATAAAAATCAAAGTGATAAATAGTTTGGCCATCAGAAGTTTCGTATTCGTTCACAATGGAAAATGTTGGACTACTCATCTGATCTACTACTTTCCAATATCGACCGAATTCTTTAATTAATGTAGTCTTCCCCGCTCCTAAGTCTCCTTGAAACAGCCAAATATCGTAAGAATTTCCCCATTTAATCAACTCCTGAGCGACTTGAGGCAAATTTACTTCCTGCACCTCCTTTTGAACCCATTCACCTTTAGACATTCTTAGGAGTCAGCGTGATTAGTGGCACAATCATTTCTTCTAGCGAAACCCCTCCGTGCTGGAAGGTATCTCGGTAGTAATTTACGTAATAATTGTAATTGTTAGGATACGCAAAAAAGTAATCTTGCGTAGCAAAGGCATACGTAGTTGATACATTTAGTCGGGGCAGGTGCAAATCTTCCGGGTGACGTACCGCAAACACGCGGTTATTATCAAAATTGAGATTTTTTCCTTGCTTGTAGCGTAAGTTCGTATTGGTGTTACGATCACCAATAATTTTGGCGGGGCGTTTCACCCGAATAGTACCGTGGTCAGTAGCTACCACAACTTTTACCGATTCTTTTGATAGCCATTTGAATAGGTCGAGCAAAGGAGAGTGTAAAAACCATGATTTGGTAATAGAGCGATAAGCCGCCTCATCGGGAGCCAGTTCTCGGATCATTTCCATATCGGTACGAGCGTGAGAAAGCATGTCTACAAAATTGTAAACCACTACGTTCAGGTCATTTTTCATTAGGTTAGACACATTGTCTAGCAACTGTTTGCCCTGCTCAGTACGAATAACTTTATGGTAGCTGCTCTTAATATCTAAACGGTTCTTTTTAAGCTGCCGCTTCAGAAACTCGTGCTCGTGATTGTTCTTACCCTCTTCTTGGTCATCGCCCACCCAAATATCGGAGTGGTACTTCTCCATTTCGGCGGGTAGCATTCCCGAAAAAATAGCGTTCCGCGAAAAAGCCGTCGTAGTGGGTAGAATAGAATACATTGATGATTCTTCTTCCACCGTATAATGGTCGGCAATAATGGGTTCGATGATCTTCCACTGATCAAAACGTAAGTTATCAATCAGAATGAAGAAGAGCGGTTGATCTTCTTTTAATTCCGGAAAAATCCGTTTGGTCATTAATTCGTGCGAGAGCAACGGTTTATCTACGCCCACTTCATTTAGCCACAAATCATAATTATCGGTAATAAAGCGAGCGAAGTTAGAATTCGCCTCATCTTTCTGATTATCCAGCACTTCCGACATGCTTCGCTCTTCGGTATTATCAATCTCCAGCTCCCAAAAAATTAGCTTCCGGTAAATTTCAATCCACTCCCGATGATCAATATCATCACTGTAGGCCATGCTGAGGTTCCGAAAATCCTGCTGATAGCTCATATTGGTCTTCTCAGTCACCAACCGCCGATTATCCAGAATCTTCTTGATAGAGAGCAGAATTTGATTCGGATTAAGCGGTTTAATTAGGTAGTCGCTGATTTTTGCCCCAATTGCCTGCTCCATAATCATTTCTTCCTCACTTTTGGTAATCATTACTACCGGAATATTAGGCTTGGAAGATTTAATATAGTCCAGCGTTTCCAGTCCAGTCATGCCGGGCATATTTTCGTCTAAGAAAATAAGATCGAAAGCTTGGTTCTCTACTTGCTCAATAGCATCGGCTCCGCTGTTTACGGTAACCATTTCGTAACCCTTCTTTTCTAAAAAGAGCGTATGAGGCTTGAGAAGATCTATTTCATCATCGGCCCAAAGAATTTTGTATTTCTGCATAAGTGGTTCAGGTTGAAAAACTAAGTGATCGTGAGGTTGTTAATAATTTAAGTATTATGGTGCATGGTGTTAGGGTGTTATAGTTGCCAATGGTGCGTAATACTGTGGTACCAGTTTTGGGTTCTGAGTTGACGTTTAATTTACATCATACCAGAACTTTAACACCACACGGTGGTCGCCATAACACTAATCATTTAAACTTACTAACGTTGAATAAGAGAAAAGTTTTCAACGACCCAGTTTATGGGTTTATTAATATTCCTAGCGAACTTATTTTCGATATTATTGAACATCCCTACGTGCAACGGTTGCGGCGTATTCGGCAAATGGGTTTAGCTCATTTAGTGTATCCCGGAGCCTTACATACCCGGTTCAATCATGCCCTGGGTGCCATGCATCTGATGCAGAACACCGTGGATAGCTTGCGAAACAAGGGACAGGACATATCAAATGATGAATGTGAGGCGCTGTTAATTGCTATTTTGCTGCACGACGTAGGCCACGCTCCGTTTTCCCACGCACTGGAATATACTCTCTTAGACGTAAGTCACGAAGAAATGTCGCGGCTTATTATGAAACGTTTGGCGCAGGAGTTGGGGGGTAATCTGCCATTAGCTTATCAGATCTTCACCAATCAGTACGAGCGTAAATTTTTTCATCAACTAGTATCCAGCCAATTAGATATTGATCGATTAGATTATCTCAAGCGAGACTGCTTTTATACCGGAGTATCGGAAGGTGAGATTGGAGCGGATCGTATTATCAAAATGCTCGATGTTCGGAATGATGAGATTGTAGTAGAGGAAAAGGGAATTTATAGTATTGAAAACTTTCTCCACGCTCGCCGACTGATGTACTGGCAGGTGTACTTACACAAGGCCAGCGTGAGTGCCGAAAAAATGATGGTGGCAATTATTCAGCGAGCTCAACACTTGATAGCTACCGGAGTTGAAGTATCCGCCTCACCCTGCTTATCTTTATTCTTAAAACAACTCTTATCGCTATCTGATATTGAGCAAAATGAGAAGTATTTGGAACACTACACTGAGCTAGATGATATTGATATTTGGTACGCTATTAAAAACTGGCAGCAGCATCCCGACCGCGCACTTTCTACCTTGAGCCAAATGCTGCTTCAGCGAAAGTTATTCAGGATTAGATTATATAACCAACCACTCCCTACCGAAACTATTAGTCGCTTACAACAGCAGGTTCAGCAAGAAATGCAATTAAATCAAGATGAAGTAGACTACTTTTTATACTACGGAGAAGTTAGCAATGCTGCTTATGCCGCCGGAGATCAAAAAATCAATATTTTAACTAAAGAGGGCAAGATTTTTGACGTAGTAGAGGCATCCGATTTACCCTATGTAAAGGCAATGAGCCGGATTGTAAAAAAGTATTATGTTTGCTGGCCAAAGAACTTGGCACTTCAAGCAGAAGCAGTCTGAATTGCCAACCTAACGTTTACCTCTTCATGATAGAGTTCAGTGCTACGTACATTGCTCAGTTACTAAACGGAGAAGTTCAGGGCGATGGCACTACTAAAATCAGTAAACTGGGTAAGATTGACGATGCGGAGCCAGGTGCTTTAGCCTTTCTCTCTAACCCCAAGTACGAACCTTCTCTTTACAGCACTGCTGCTAGTGCCGTACTGGTAGATAAGCAATTTCAACCCCGTCAAATCGTAGAAACCACCCTTATTCGAGTAGACGATCCGTATTCTGGGTTTACCACCCTGCTAGAAGAATACCACAAACTGCTTAACCACGATAAAGTAGGTACGGAAGAACCCGCTTTCGTTCATGAAAGTAGCCAACTGGGAAATAGCTTGTACCGAGGGGCTTTCTCATATATTGGTGCTAATTGCACAATTGGGAACAACGTTAAAATTTACCCGCAAGCCTACGTTGGCGATAATGTAGCAATCGGCGACCATACCATTATTCATAGTGGAGTGAAGATTTACGCAGGGAGTATTATCGGCTCACACTGCGTAATTCATTCGGGTACTGTGATTGGTAGCGATGGTTTTGGCTTTGCTCCTCAACCCGATGGCAGTTACAAAACAATTCCTCAGCTTGGCAATGTAGTGATTGGCCACCATGTAAACATTGGTGCCAATACCGCTATTGATTGTGCCACTTTAGGCTCTACTACTATTCACGATGGAGTAAAATTGGATAACCTTATCCAAATTGCGCATAATGTAGAAATTGGTGAAAATACAGTGATTGCAGCACAAACCGGAGTCTCGGGGTCAGCCAAGATTGGCAAAAATTGCATTCTGGCTGGGCAGGTTGGCGTTGTTGGGCACCTCACGATTGATGACCGGGTAACAGTAGGAGCTCAAGCCGGTGTGGGAAAATCGTTAAAGTCCGACCAAATAGTGCTAGGTAGCCCCGCTTTTGACCGAAAGAAATACCTCCGAGCGTACGCTGCTTTCAGAAGCTTACCCGATCTGGTTGGGCGACTCAACGAACTCGAAAAAAAATACTAACTTTGCCGCTCAATTGAGTCAAAGTACATGATGAACATTAGGCAACACACTATACAAAAGTCAGTCACCGTCTCGGGGGTCGGGTTACACACAGGAGTACCGGCCAATATGACCTTCGTACCCGCCAAACCTAACCACGGAATTAAGTTTCAGCGCACTGACCTGGAAGGCGAGCCCACCGTAGATGCTGATGTGGATAACGTAGTAGACCTTTCTCGAGGCACTACCATTGAACAAAGTGGTGCTCGTATCAACACGGTTGAGCATACATTAGCCGCACTGGTGGGTATGGAAATTGATAACGTACTTATTCAACTCGACGGTCCCGAGCCACCCATTATGGATGGCAGCTCCAAACCCTACGTTGATGCTTTGGTGGAGGCTGGTACTGAAGAGCAGAGTGCTTTGCGCAATTTCTTCGAAGTAAAAGAAAGCATTCATTATCAAGATTCCTCTCGCAATGTAGAAATTGCGGCCCTGCCTCTAGATGACTACCGGGTTACGGTAATGGTCGACTATAACTCGCCGGTATTAGGCAGTCAACACGCTACCTTAAATGATATTAAAGATTTCTCAAAGGATATTGCGGCCTGCCGTACTTTTTGTTTCCTGCACGAATTGGAAATGTTGCATAAGAACAACTTAATTCGGGGGGGTGATCTCAACAATGCTATTGTGGTGGTTGATAAGAAGGTAGATGAAGAAGAGTTATCCTACTTAGCTGATTTATTCAATAAACCGAAGGTAGAAGTTCGAAAAGAGGGTATTCTGAACAACGTAGAACTTCGCTATAAGAATGAACCTGCTCGACACAAGCTATTAGATATGGTTGGAGACTTAGCGTTGGTAGGCCGACCGATTAAAGCACAAATTTTGGCGGCTCGCCCCGGTCATGCGGCCAACGTAGCTTTTGCTAAGAAGTTGAAAAAAGCTATGAAAGAAAATGGTGACAACAACTTACTTCAGTACGACTCCCAGTTTCCGCCTGTATTAGACATCAATCAGATTAGCCAGATGTTACCGCATCGGTATCCGTTTTTGATGATTGATAAAATCTATTATCTGGACGATACTACCGTGTGCGGTATGAAGAACGTTACGATGAACGAGCCGTTCTTTGAGGGTCACTTCCCCGGCAACCCGGTGATGCCTGGTGTGTTGCAAGTAGAAGCTATGGTGCAAACCGGAGGTATCTTGGTATTAAACACTGTTCCTGACCCCGAAAATTACTGGACATATTTTCTAGCAATTGAACATTGTCGTTTTAGAAAAATGGTTTTACCCGGTGACACCCTCACCATAAAATGTGAACTGCTGGCCCCCATTAAGCGAGGCATTGCCAAAATGCGCGGACAAGCTTACGTAGGAAAATCACTAGTTTGTGAAGCTACCATGTCGGCCAGTATTGTTCGGAAAGACTCATGAACCAACCGTTAGCATACATCCACCCTGAAGCCAAAATTGCCAATAACGTAGTTATTGAGCCGTTTAGTACAATCTACAAAAATGTGGTTATTAAAGAGGGTACCTGGATTGGCCCCAACGTAACCATTATGGAGGGGGCTCGTATTGGTCGCAATTGTAAAATATTTCCGGGAGCAGTAATCTCAGCAGTGCCTCAGGATTTGAAATTTGCCGGAGAAGATACTACCGCTGAAATTGGTGATAACACCGTCATTCGCGAATGTGTCACAATTAACCGGGGTACCGTAGATCGCCACAAAACAACAATTGGTGATAATGCACTGCTGATGGCCTACGTTCATATTGCGCACGACTGTATAATCGGCAATAGCTGTATTCTAGCCAATGCAGTTCAGGTAGCCGGTCATGTAACGGTAGGAGAATATGCGTTTATTGCTGGAATGAGTGCCGTTCATCAATTTGCTAAGATCGGTGCTCATGCTATGATTTCGGGCGGTTCGCTGGTGCGAAAAGATGTTCCTCCGTTTGTGCGGGCAGCTCGGGAACCATTAGGCTACAGTGGAATTAATTCTATTGGGTTACGCCGTCGGGGATTCTCTAATGAAAAAATTAACGAAATTCAGGAAGTCTACCGGATGATCTATTTGAGCGGCATGAACAACTCGGCGGCTCTCGACCAGATTGAGATTACGATGAACCCATCGCGCGAGCGAGACGAAATTCTTCGCTTTATGCATAGTTCCGAACGAGGTATTATGAAAGGGTTTGATCAGTAAATCTTTATCGTCCGTACGCATTGAAATTAAGCAGATAGGCAAAAAATTTCAGCGTGGTCAGCAGTCCGGTAATCGTGGACTTGGTGAGTGGATCTTTCGGGATATTAACCTTACACTTGAGCAGCAGCAATCGTACGCCTTCACTGGGCCCAATGGCAGCGGAAAGTCTACTCTACTACTTATTTTAGCTGGTTTACTTCCTCCTACTAAAGGGGAAATTCATTATTACCAGCAAGGAAAGACCATTGATGAGGAGGCTATCTTTAGATACATCATCATGTCAGCTCCGTATATGGAGCTCATCGAAGAGTTTACGCTGGAAGAATTCCTAAACTTTCACACTACCCTAAAACCACTCAAACCAGAAGTATCTATTAATCAACTACTAGAACGAACGGGACTAACTACTGCTCGACAAAAATACATTTATCAGTTTTCTTCTGGAATGAAGCAGCGGCTCAAATTAGGTATTGCGTTCTACTCACCGAGTCCGGTACTACTACTGGATGAGCCTTGCTCTAACTTAGATCAGCAAGGAATACAGTGGTACCAGCAAGAAATTAGACAGCATATTGCCGAAAGGCTAGTGGTGATTTGTTCTAATCAATCTTTTGAATACGATTTCTGTGATCAGATCATCGATATTACGCAATTTAAACGCTAACCCTACAGTTAAAAAGTACAGATACCTTTTCTACTATTTCTAACGCTTAGCTAATGACTCAATTAAGTAAACTGCCTCTGCTACTATTGCTAACGCTAGGAAGCACATGGGGCTGCAAAGAAAACAACGGCACTAACGGTGGCGATGAAGTAGTGGCTGGTCAAGAGATTGCCGGAATTTGGTTTATTCGCGATACTACCGATGTAGTGGTGAACCTGACCACACCTGAAGGGGTAGAAAAGCAAGTAAAAGCCGGGGATTTTGCTGGCTTCCGAATAACCATCACCCCTAGATTAAGCGAAGTGGCTTACACTACGCAGGGCACCATTAGTCCGGCGATATTCCCCCCCCAAGGAACATTAGTAGTTGAAGAGTCTGATGATTTTTTGGTGGGAGCCCAAGTGATTCGCCAACCGGATTTAGTCCCTATGGACATACAATTATTTGAAGCCGACACTGCTTACATAGAAATAGGGTTTTCAGTGGGCGGGGATAGTAGCATTCCGGCGGGTAATAGTCGAGTATCTGGAATTTCGGGGGGGTACCAGCTAACGCTGATTAAACAGCAAACGCAGTAAAGAAATCAAATTTGATAGAAATCCGTTAATTTGCTAACAAACGCCATCTTATTATGAGTACTAAAGAAAAAATAAGCCAGTCGCTTGATAAGTTGAGTAAAGAGGATTTAGAAAAAGTAGAGCAGCTATTGAAAGTTTAAAAAGTAGGAAAGCTCGTCGCACTCAACACTTAAAAACATACGATCTTGGCGGCAAATACGACCAAATGAATATTCGTGATACCGCGTATGAATAGGCTTCTATTAGATACTAATCTGCTTTACTACGCCATAGATCAAGCTTCCATCTTTCATAAAACTAGTCAGCGTTTTATTGATGAAACAGATAGCAAACTGTATACTACCATCAAAAATATTGGTAAGTTTTTAGTTGCTACTACCCGGGGCGATGATCCTATCTCACTTCTAAGCAAGCGCTAGAAACAGTGGAAAGGTTTCAGCGATTTATCCAATTCTATTCCCAGATGAAAAATCACTCGATCAGCATAAAGCATTTTTGCAACACTACTACCCAAGAGGTAAGAAGATACATGACTACGAAATAGCTGCCATTGCGATAGCTAATGGAATTACTCAAATTGCTACGTTCAACAT
>NZ_JBARYM010000520.1:0-10081 GCF_049647865.1 Tunicatimonas sp.
TTGTAAGTCCGATGAAGTAGGCTGTACGGCTCGGTCTTGCTGCTGTATCAGAACGGTATCGTCTTCCCTATTTATTTGATACGAGAAAATGTAGGGTTTCGTTAAATCAAACCAACCAGTAATAATTCCAAAGCGTAAGTCAGCAAACTGTACACCGCCATTGCGTGGTTGCAAAGCGTAAAACCCTTCGGTAAAATCAATCAGATCACGCAATGTCTTTTGTGCTTCAGGCGACTGCTCATAGGGTTGCAATAGCTCCGCTTGCTGAGGAATAGTTTTGAATTGCACAGTATGATCATCATCTAACAAAGAATAATAACCAACTTGATATTGATCTTTCTGTTTTACTATTACCGACCACAGCACGTTATTGAAGAAGGTAGGAGAAGTCAAAAACTTCTCGTGGACTACCGAAGATCGTTTAGTAAGATTATTCTGCACCACTTGCTGAACGTGCAGTTTGATAATAACTGTAATCACCAAATACGCGGAACTGAGTACCAATGCCCACTGGTTAGCTCGCTTTCGCCTTTGTGAAGTTCGGGACGAAAATAGTACGATGAACGTACCAATAAGCAATGGTAAGGTATACAGCGGATCAATGATGAAGATAGTACGCCAGGCTATCCGCACATCGCTAAACGGAAAAAATAGCATAGTACCATAATTAGTAAACGAATCCAGCAGCGGGTGCGTAATTAGAGCAAATAAGAACAGCCAAGACCAATCTCGCCAACTAGCTTTGGTTTTGTTGCGGTGCAATTGCCATACTCCGTAGCCTACGATAGGAGCGAGCAGCGTCAAAACCAAGAGTGAGTGGGAAAATGTACGGTGAATCAATACTCCTTGCACATCGGATAGAAAAGGATTAAGCAGTACATCCAAATCAGGGATAGTACCGCCAATGGCTCCCCAAACTACCGCCCGATTGCCTATTTTTCGGCCCAGTACGGCTTCGCCCACCGAAGCGCCCAGTACCAGTTGTGTAAGTGAATCCACTAATTACACCTTTGTTGCTGCCAACCAACTGGCTATTTTTCTCATGAACTCCTCTTGAATGGCTTGGGTACGATTGCGGGTGTACCACAATTGCAGTTGTTCCGACCACTCAGAATAATGGTCGCGAAACTTGTTGCCGTAACGTTCCTTAAATTCATCGAACAATTGCTGCGCTTCATCGGGACGAGGTCCCCAGGTTCCCAGCGTTTCTAACTTTGCGTTAAGACAAATGAGCTTAGGAATAGACCGTCCACCGTTGGTTAGGTACGCATCCATCACTTCGGGATGCTCATCTCGCAGTAATAATTTAAGTTGAATATTAGGAGAAACTGCCGCCATTTGAGCCAGTACCGGAATGCTCTGGGCCGCATCGCCACACCAGCCTTCGGTTAACACCACCCAAGTCCAGGGCTGCTTCACTTTCTCTAGTTGTTCAACTAACTCCGGTTGTAACTTAGTGGTTTTATCCACCCGGCGCATTCGGCGTACGTTAAGTTCGGTATACTTGATGTACGATTCGCTCTGATTTGGTCCGGTAGTTTTTCCGTGGGTTAGCAAGCTATCTATCAACTGGCGGTAAGCCGAATATGAGAGTCCGGCTTCCAGATGCTGCTGCTGAATTACGTTTGACATGTATTCCTTAACGAACCGGCTGAGCGTAGGTTTTTTCCCATTCTTCATATTTCTCTACATCGCCTCGAACCGAGTTCAGTACCCAAAGCAAAACGGTGATATCATCCATAAAACCTAGTACTGGAATAAAATCGGGAATTAGATCGAGAGGCGATACAAAGTAGATGATTCCTGCCGTAATCAGCAGTAAACTTTTCCAGGGAGTAAATTTATAATCTCCCGCTTGGTAGGAACGGATCATACGCACGAACGTATTTGCCTGATCTTTTAAAGAATGCATTCCTTCGGTATCATCGCGGAGCTCACGCATTTTGTCCATAGCCGCATTTGCTAAGTTGCGTAAACGCTTAGGATCGTTTAAAATACCCTTAGCTCGGTGTTTCGCTTTTTTAAAATACGCGTTGTCAGTAGTGTAAGCTTGATCAAAAAATGCCATAATAATAAAAGTGTTGTAATACTCGGTGTCAGAAAGTTTGTGTTTTGAGTTATGGAAACCTGTTTCTAACAACAAAACTTTAAACTCAAAACTAAGAACTTCTTAATATAACTGAAAGTTGAAAAAAGATCGAATGTTTTACCGGATTCGACTCAGAATAATTCTCTTACCTCTTTCTTTACTTCGTATAGTGCTTGAGTAATGGGATAGACTTCCTTCTGAGATTGGATTTCTAATATCTTTTTCGCCAAATCCAGCGATCGGGCTTCGGAAGGAAGGGTATCGGCTGCCTGATTCACCGTAGCGATTATATCTTCTACTGCTTGCGTAGTTAGCTGCCAAGCCTGATCGCCCACGTAAATTTGTTGCGACAGATTATGATTATACTCCTCCCGAACACTGGTGGTTAATACATGCTGTAACTCTTTAGCTGAGTAGCTGCTATCGTTCAACCGTAAGATCAAATTATTAGGCGCAATGCGCTCTAGTAGCAAACTTAACCGCTCGTATGCTTGTAAGCGAATGGGTAACGTCGCTTCTACTCCCTTCACTTTTAGGTCGGCCATTCGCTCGGCCACTTCCTTGTTAAGAAAAGACTTCACAGTAAGATACATGGCGTACAATACTGCGGCGGCCGGAAGCAGTATTTTCATGAACTCAATGATGACAGATTCGTTCATACATTCGTATTATCAAGCGTGTAGAGTAAAAGTAGGTTTTCTGAACCATATAGAACAACAACTTCTGCCTCGATGTACAGATTATTTATCTTTTTGCATTAATTTTTGTTCGTTATGCTACCAGTTTCTTTGTCCGACCGAGCACTAAAGGAAGTGAAGAATACGTTGGCCCATAAAAATATTCCATCAGGCTACGGTTTGCGGGTAGGCGTGAAAGGCGCGGGCTGCGCGGGTGTTTCCTACATTTTAGGCTTTGATCAGAAATCTGAGAAAGATATGGAATACAACCTAGACGGAGTCCCTCTGTATGTAGCCAAAAAAGATGTAATGTATTTGTTAGGCATTCAAGTAGATTTCTACGAAGGAAACGATGCTCGAGGTTTTACCTTTATAAAACCTGAAACCTCAGCCACCAAAACTAGCAATCGGTAAAATTCACACGGTTAGAAATCAGCGTATGGATTATCCCCAAAATATAAAGGTCACGGTAGATGCGGTAGTTTTCACTAGCGATCATCAAGAAGTGCTATTAATTCAGCGTAAGAACGATCCATTTCAGGGGCAATGGGCCTTGCCGGGTGGGTTTGTGGACGATGATGAGGATTTAGAGATGGCCGTAGCTCGAGAACTGGAAGAAGAAACCGGAGTAGCTACCAACGACTTTCACCAAGTGCATACTTTCAGCGCACCCGATCGCGACCCCCGCGGGCGAGCTATCTCAGTGGCTTATTTCACCGTGGTACGTAAAGAAGATTTTCAGCCGCAGGCCGCTACTGATGCCCAAGCCGTTCGGTGGTTTTTGCTAGCTGACCTACCAACACTGGCTTTTGATCATGCTACGATTTTAGAGAAAGCGGCTCTACTGTTAAGTCAATAAGACTTAGCCATATCGCTCGGAGTGACGATTATAAAGTCAGCTACCTGCTGATTTTCTTCCAGCAGACTATCCAATTTCGCCTGTTCTACACAGGAGATAGTTTTTATGTTCAGATCAGGTGACTGCTGTTGAAGGTACCAGTAAATTCCTTCAAAGTTATCGCTGTGGTAGGAGCCGTTGAGGTGCAAGAATATTTCTTCGCCCTTAATATTCTGCTGAATAAAGTGGGCCATTGTGGCGTCTTTGATTGCTTGAGCTTGCACCATCTTTTCGCCACTCATTCCCCCGTGACCACCGTTACCTCCCATCATGTTCAGCATTTTTTGGTAACTGGGTAGGGTGGTATCTATTTCCACCGGTAGCGTAGCAATCCAGTTTTTAGCTTGGTCGGTTAGACTGTCTAATTGGGCAATTCCCTTCCGGGAAACCAAACTGGCGTAGCGACGAGGAATATTGGTAGCTACCACTCGGACATTATTTTTCTTGGCGAAATCTATAATGGGCTTGTAGTCAGTAGTGTAGTTATCCCACATTTTCGCTTCCTGCACGAAATGCCGTTGCTGGATGGTTTCGGCTAAATATTCGTCTACCAACAGTTGGTTATCAGCCTCCAGCATTTCTAAACCTACTACCAAATTACTATCCTGAACGTGCAAATCCTTAGCCACCTGCAATTCCAGCCAGTGAACCAGTGCGTTATTGTGCAGCTCGCCAAATAGCACTACATCTGCTTGGCTTAGCTCCGCCATCATGCTGTCGTAGGAAGTATTCTTACCGGTGCGGTCAAAGATCTGATAGGCGGGTTTATCTACTATCAACTGGATTAATAAGATTAGAGGAATTATCCAATTTATCATTTTCGCTCTTCTCGTAAAGTAACACACGCTCGGCGGCATACTCCACCCAACGGGGGATTAAACTTAGAAACTTGCACTTCTACCGCCTCTACTTGCAAGAATTGCTGAAGTATCCGTTGAATAATCCGGTGGGCAATATGCTCTAGCAATTTAGCTGGCTGTTCTATTTCTTCCTTCACCGTTTGGTACAAGCGAGCATAATCGATCGTCTCCTTTAGCTTATCGTGAATAGCAGCATTTATGACATTAGCTTCCACAATTACATCTACGTTATAGCGATTACCGGTCTTTCTTTCTTCTTTGTGGTAACCGTGGTACGCAAAAAATTCTAACCCCTCCAGCAGTATCTTGGCCATAAACCTAGTGATTAGTCAATTTCGTCAAAAAAAGATTTTCGGGTAGATCGCTCTGTACCAACCGGGTGTGGTGCTGGCTTTGGCTCCTTTTTTATGATGCTTTCAGAATTTTCTTCAGATTTCTCCTTTGCTGGAGATTCCTCCGAAATAGAAGGAGGAGATACGGGTTCGGGTTCAGGCGTTTTGTTAATTTTTGATTCTTGCTGAAGTTCTTCTTCTTCCGTATTTGACTCCGTAGCCAAAGGTATTTTTGCTTCAGTTATCTCCGTTTTGGGAGTAGGAATTTCCAATATCTTTTGCTCAAACTCTGACGTTTGTTGAGAAACAAAAGCGTAGTATTCCTCTCGAACGGCTGAAACCTCTGAGCTAGAAGACTGGGTTCCTGATGTACGACGTTCACTGGCTCGTTCTGCGGTTTGTAATGCTTTCTGGGCAGCGTTCTCAAGCTGAAACAGCAAATCGTCGTACTGATTTTCGGCATCCTGACGTTGCTGCTTTAGTTCCTGCAACCGCTGCTCCATTTCATCAATAATATTTTTTGCCTTACCCTTAGCATGCTCTAAAATTTGGTGAGCTTTGGTTTTGGCTTCGCTAATAACCTCTTCGCCTTTAAGCTCGGCCTCGCGTACCTTTAACTCCGCCGTTTTGTTAGCTTGCTCTACTAAATTAGCTCCGGTATCTTCCGCCGTTTTAAGCGTTTTATACAACGAGCTCTCTACTTCCCTTAGTTTTTCAACCTCTTTCTGCGAAGCGTCTAACCGATAGCGCATCTCCCGGTTATCTTCCAGAATACGTTCCCACTCCTGCGACATGGTTTGTAAAAAAGCATTTACTTCATCTTTATCGTACCCACGAAAGTTGCGTTCAAATTCTTTCTGTCGTATTTCGGCGGGGGTAATTTTCATAGTTTTGGTTTCTTGGTAGTAGTTTTATTCAACTGGACGGCCATTCTAGGTTCCATACAGATATTGTCCGATCATCGCTGGCTGAGACGATTGGCTGACTTAATCCATTTTCAGTGTAATCTAACCAAAGTAGGCGATTTACGGACGTTCCGTGTCCGGCGTGTCTTGCTTTGTCGATAACCCTCAATAACTGAAAACGTTCAGCATCCCATATCTTCACTGATTTATCCATGCTACATGTAGCAAAAAACCGGCCATCTGGTTGAAAATCAATATGATTGATGGCGTACATATGTGCTACAATACTTTCGTGAAGTTCATAATTTTTTTGGGTATCCCAAATTTTCAGGTGGGCATCCCGGCTGCCTGACAATAGAAAGCGATGGTCTGAAGTAAATTTTAGGCTGAAGACTGAGTTCTGGTGAGCACTAATCGTTTTCTTCAATTCATAGGTCATCAGATCAAAAACCCTGATAGAATTATCGCTATATCCTACTACCAGTTCGTGGTTTTTGGTGTGAATAGCTATACTTCGAGCTCGTTCATTTGATTCTTTTATCCGGTGCAGGATTGCTAGTTTCTGATAATGGAGCACAGTAATTTGCCCATCACTAGTTGCTACAAAAATGCGATCCTGATGCGTTTTTACGTCGAAAATCGATGCCTGAGTCATTTTCAGCGAACCTAACGGCCTATTCCCCTCAAGATCAATTATATGTATGCCTTCGTAATTCTGCCCAACAATAAGGTGATTAAACTGTGGATTGTAATGTAGGGCGTATACTGAGGCTTCTACTTTAGCAATAACTTTTCCCTGTTCAGGTTTCCGTAAATCCCAACGGACTACCATACCATCTCCACCTCCCGATACGAATACTCCTGGTTCTCGCGTAGGTGCTAAGGTATAGACACAATCCCGGTGGCCCCGTAGGGTGTGAATCTTTTGTACATTTGGTCGGTTCATATACGTCAGTTAACCTGCTATGCCACTAGTAAAGTTAGAAAAGATCAATCAGAATTCTTCTTGGGCTTTATGGAAGATTCAAGAAACTGCTGATCTATTAACAAAATACGTACATCTTCCTTCTGATGATCTTATTGAATTGCGAGAGATTCATCATCCCCGCAAGAAGTTAGAGTGGCTTTCGAGCCGAGCTGCCCTCCGAGCTTTATTAAATGCTGAAGACCACCCAGAGTTTCGTCTTATTAAAGATGACAAAGGTAAGCCCTACTTACTCAATGAAACATTTCATATTTCGTTGGCTAATTCTTTCCCATACGGAGCGGCTATTATTCACCGGCATCATCCAGTTGGTATTGATATTGAAAAGCCCTCTGCTAAATTGTTGCGAGTGAAGCATAAATTCCTTAATTCAACTGAAGCTGAAGAAGCCTGTGATGATTTAGATAAGCTCTGCATCTATTGGGCTGCGAAAGAGTCATTGTACAAGCTTTACGGTCGGAAGCAACTGAGCTTAAAACAAAATATTGGAGTAGACTTTCCAACCAATCAGTCAGTTTCAGCGTCTATACTTTTAAACGAACAAGCTACCCGATTTCGGTTAGATACATTTCGTTGGGACGAATTTTACATAGTATTAAGTCACATTGATTAGTTTTATTCTTATCTACTTGTGAACCTTACTTGTATCCTACATTGTTATCTTAGTAAAGCAATATTTTTTCTATTTTTGTTATAAAGATAGGGTTATGCTAAAAGCTATTCATTATACGATTGTTGGGTTATTTATATGTATTGTAAGTACATCTTCATCCTTCCAGTCCGATCAAATTCAAGATTTTACCTTACCCAATGTAATTAGTGGTACAAATTTTTCTTTATCACAGTACAAGAATGCCGATGCAGTAGTTATTATTTTTACTAGTCTTTATTGCCCTTATGCTAAATTTTACGAAGATCGCATCTCTAAATTAGCCGATCAATATCGCAATGATTCAAAGATTCGTTTTATTCTTATCAATCCTAATAATCCTGCTAAAAGCCGGGCTGATGCCTCAGATAATGTTACTACTGTTGCTAAACGTCGCCAATTAGGAGTCCCGGTGCTTATTGATCAATCTCAGCAAGTTGCGGATTTGCTGGGTGCTGAGAAAACCCCAGAAGCATTTGTACTAACTCCCCACCAAGGTTCTTTTAGAATTGCTTATCAGGGAGCTATTGATGATAATCCTCAAGTTGAAAAGGATGTCAGGCATCACTATTTACGGTCAGTAATTGATGCTATTTCTACAAGCCAACCTGTTATCTCTAATAGCTCTCCAACTACAGGTTGCATGATCAAACGATAGTATCAGGAATATTCTTCTAGTACCTCTTTCAGATACGACTTAAAATCGGCCGAAAATTCTTTTCGTTTCAAAGCAAATTCTACGGTTGTCTTTAAGAAATCTAGCTTATTTCCGATGTCGTATCTTTTCCCTTCAATAGTATTGGCGATGAGCATTTCTCGCTTCATTAGTAAATGTAATGCATCCGTTAGTTGAATTTCATTTCCCTTTCCTTTTGGAGTATTTTCTATGGCTCGGAATATCTCGGGGGTTAAAATATATCGGCCAGCAATTGCTAAATTTGATGGAGCTTGTTCTGGAGAAGGTTTCTCTATTAAACTTTGTACTTCAACTAGTTTTTCGCTGATGTTTTTTCCTCCAGCGATACCGTACCGCGAAACTTTGTCTTTTGGAACTTCCTCTACTGCAATTATGGAACAACGATATTGTTCATAAGTATCTATTAACTGCTGAGTAACTGGAATCACTGAACTTACAACTGTATCGCCGAGAAGAACTGCAAATGGCTCATTGCCTACGTGCTGCCGAGCGTGATAAATAGCGTCTCCTAAGCCATTTACTTCTTTTTGTCTAATGTAGTGGATATTAGCCATGTCGGCAATCCGCATCACTTCATTATAGAAGCTCTCATCTTCTTTTTGGGCTAAGCGAGATTCCAGCTCATAGTTACGGTCAAAATGATCTTCTATCGTTCGCTTACCCTTACCTGAAATGATTAATATATCGTCAATTCCCGAGTCTACTGCTTCCTGCACTACGTATTGAATAGTAGGAGTATCAATAATGGGAAGCATTTCTTTAGGCTGAGCCTTAGTTGCTGGTAAAAATCGAGTACCTAACCCAGCAGCTGGAATAATTGCTTTTCTAACCATAGTCTAAAATATGTAGGGTTTAATAACCCGAGCATTAATTTTTTTAAGTTCAACAACCAGTTTATTCAGCACTTCATCATCTTTGTACACTCCAATAATTGACCCACCTGAACCGGTAAATTTAGCTGAAGCTCCGCAACGGCGAGCCGTAGCAACTAGCTCTTTATTACTTTCGCTGATGTTCATGATCTTGCACCGTAGATCAAAATTCATATTCATTAGTTCGTGCAGATATTTTTCATCCTGCTTTTTGATAGCTTCTCTTCCTACCTCTGCCAAAGCAGCCATTTCTTTAATTGTCTTAATTACTTCTTTATCGCCTTTGTCGAATCGTGCTCTTACATCATTAAAAACTGTTCCTGAAACTTTTCCCAGATCAATTTTATACGCCATATAAAGCTTGGGCAATAGTGCTGGATCTAGTCGCTCGTAACCTCCCCTTCTCTGTTCCCGCATAAGATCTTCATTAAAATCCATATACACACAACCTTCGTAGACTTGAGCTACTCTATCTTGTAAGCCAGCATGAATGCCTAATTCGTCTACCTCAGCCGATAGAATTAGTGTAGGTAGTTCTTCTACAGGTATTTCTACCAGATAGTATTCCATTAGCGCTCGCATTGTAGCTGTGATAATAGCACTTGAACCTGCTAAACCTACTTGACGTGGAATTGATGAATGATATCGAATAGTAAAATTCTTGCTGGTTAATCTTATCTGCCGCTCTTCAGCATATTCGCAGAAACGTTTGATAGCAGCCTTAATTAATCTTGAGCCACCGTAGTATCCAGTTAACTTTACCGAATCTACTAGATGATAAATATTTCGATATACGTTAATATCCTGTTCCTGGGGCTCTATTTGTAGTTCAGGCGAGGGGTAGAGCGAAATTCTTGCTCCGAAATTACGAACAATGATTGAGATAGTTTTTCCAAAGTATCCGTCAGTGGGGTTACCTAATAAACCAGCCCTTGCATACGCGGTAGTTTCAATAATTCCGTAACTCATATCTGATAATAATGATGAGCCAAATATAGTTATAAATTTGGCTTAAAATTCTGATGAGAGTCGAATAAAAATAGCCTCTACATGAATGTAGAGGCTATTAACAAGAAAAAGGCGGCGACCTACTCTCCCTCAGGTGAAGTACCATTGG
>NZ_JBARYM010000521.1:0-5653 GCF_049647865.1 Tunicatimonas sp.
GTTTACCGTGGCGCAACAGAATGGACGGCTACCGTTTATTTGGGGCGGAGCCTACAAGTCTATTCAAGGAGCCAACAATATTATCGCTAATTACGAAAACGCTACAGGCAACGCGGCGGCTATCCAGCAGATTGCAGGAGAAGCTTTCTTTCTACGGGCCTACAACTACTTTTGGATTGCTCGACTGTGGGGTGAAGGGCCACTGCTACTTGATTCACATATCTTCACGGAGGAAGTTCTTTCGGTAGAAAGTAGTTCTACTGCTGAACTGTACGAGCAGATTATCAGCGATCTACAGCGAGCCGAAGAACTACTAAGCGATGCTAAACCGGCACCGGGGCGAGCGAACAAAGGATCAGCCAAAGCAGTATTAGCGGAAGTGTATTTGCAAATGACAGGTTTCCCAATCAATGATGCTTCAAAGTATGCATTGGCAGCGGCCAAGGCCAAAGAAGTGCTTGACAACGAAGATGCTTACGGCTTTGCGCTGGCTGATAACTTTGCTGATTTATGGAATGTAGAAGCCGATACCAAGTCAGAGGAAGTATTTGCGCTTAACTTTTGGGCCGGTGAGTGGTGGAATGGAAACGCCGTTTACGGAAGCCCCGCACGTCCGGGTGACGAAGGTGGCTGGGACGACTACTTTGCCGAGATTACGTTCTTTGAAGAGTTCCCTGAGGGAGTGCGAAAGGAAGAAACCTTTATGACTGATTTGGGAGATACGCTTTCTTGGGAAAATTTTGCTACGGGCCGACCTTATTACCAAAAACTGCAAGGCTCGGAAAATGACTGGCTGAATGCGATCTCGTTACCTTTGGAGCGCTTGGCTGAAACGTATTTAGTATTTGCCGAAGCCCAGGTTATGGCCACCAACAATCCGTCGGACCCCGAAGCACTGGAAGCCGTAAATAAGATCATCCGCCGGGCTAATGGTTTACCAATGAATACTTCTGCCCCGTCGGTAGATTTGACGGCTGTTCCACAAGAACGCATCATTCAAGAAAAGGCTTGGGAATTTGCGGGAGAATACACTCGTTGGTTTGACTTAGTGCGTTTGCAAATGGTAGAAGATGTTTTAGCTAAGAAAAATCCGGATGATTTACAGCCAGTGGGTACCATCCAATACTTTCATCCACTTCCGGCTAGTGAAACGTTGGCGAACCCTAACTTAAAAAATTAGTCTTCCATAAAGGCGGATATTTTGAAGGACAGTCATCCTTATTAAGGGTGACTGTTTTTTTTGGTCTACGTTCTTAGCGTTAGTATTATTCTCACCGATGACTGTTTGGTGATAGTAAGCCTTCTTTACCAGCGCAAAAAAATATGCAACCTAAAATAAGTTGTAGCGTTATTGTATATACAACAATTGTCTATAATTTAAAATTTTACTATGACTTATCAGGAAAAAGCTAAAGATCTGTATAACATGATTAACACCGGCAAACTCATGGATGCCTTTGACAAATACTACCACGACGATGTAGTGATGGTAGAAGCCACCGGTGACAAGCGAGAAGGCAAAAGTACCAACCGCCAGTACGAAGAGAAATTTCTATCCAGTATTAAAGAATTCCACGGAGCGGGAGTAGGGGCAATCACTTCTAATGAAGAAGATAAAACCACCTCCGTTGAGTCTTGGATGGAAGTTACTTTCCAGGATGGTAACCGCACCAAGCTAGAGCAAGTAGCCGTACAGCAGTGGGACGACGAACAAATTAAGCACGAGCGTTTCTACTACAATCCCGGAAACTAGTTGCCTCCTGTTTTTTAGTAGGTAAACTACCAAAGAATTTAAACCGGGCCCCAGTGGTACCGGTTTTTTTGTGCTCTGTAGTTGGAAGTATAGCCGAATAGGTTTATTGATTGAAAAATAGAGAAGACAATACTCACGAGTGAACCCATAAACTTACAATATGCTTGCTAGGCATAATATAGTATTTGACCGCAATTCGTCACTTAAAGTGGCTATAAGTAGCATTGCGTAAAAAATCCCCCTGTACCCCCTTTATGAAAGGGAGAATGGGTATAGCACCCGTTCATCGATAGCGTGATATTAAATCTATAGTAGTGCTACACCTTCGTAACGTCTTCTAATCGAACGTCAGGAAATAAATCGCGTAAAACCGTTTGGGCGGCATGGTAGCCGCACATGCCGTGAACGCCACCGCCGGGTGGGGTAGAAGAGGAACAAATATAAACCCCCTTTTTGGCAGTTCGGTAGGGAGTGAGGCTAAAAGTTGGTCGGGTAAATATTTGATCAATGGATTGAGCCCCCCCGTTAATATCGCCACCGATATAATTCGGATTGTACTGATGCACCTGCCGGGTGTGCATGGTGTGCTTACCAATAATAGTATCGCGGAAACCGGGGGCAAACCGTTCCACTTGCGCTTCAATGGCTTCGGTCATGTCTTGTAGCGAATAGCGAGGTACATGGCAGTAGGCCCAAGCAGTATGTTTTCCAGCAGGAGCACGAGTAGGATCAAATGGGCTTTGGTGAACCAGTAATACGTAGGGGTGCTGGTTGTGTTTTCTATGCCAAGCATCTCGCTCCGATAAAGCAATCTCCTCAATGGTTCCCCCCAAATGGATCGTTGATGCTTGGTTTGCCTTCGGATTCTTGAAAGGAATAGGGTCGCTCAAAGCCCAGTCTACTTTAAAAATACCCGGGCCATACTGGAATCGCTTTAATTGCTTACGATAGTTGGTGGGAAATGATAGTCCTTCAATTTCCAATAATTGCCAAGGAGTAATATTCCATAAAGTAGCCTGGCTTGGGGGAAGGTCAGCAATAGAATTTACCTCGCAGCCGGTCTTAATTTCTCCGCCTAGTGATTGAAAGTAAGACACAAGAGCATTGATAATGGATTGCGCACCGCCCACAGGAAAAGGCCAGCCAACCACGTGGCCCAAAGCACCCAATACTAAACCAGCCGCTGAGGTAGCCGGTTTTTCTAGAGGTAGCATTGAGTGAGCGGCTAAACCGGCAAAGAAGCCTTTCGCCTCTAGGGTTTTGAATGTTGAGTTCGCCAGCGAAGTAGTAGAGCGTAACGCCTTTAAACCGAATTCCGCCATTTTCAAAGGATACTTGGGGAAGCGAAAGGGACCTAAGAAATCAGGGGCTATTTGGTGCCAGTTGTTAACAATAGGCTTCATTAAGCTTCGGTAGGCTCGAGCATCGGTTCCCAGCGAGTCGGCAGTAACTTCTACCGAACGATTTAGCGTTATTGTTACTCCATTGTCTAATGGATGAGCTACTGCGGCGGGAGAGTACACCCAATCCAGTCCGTGATCCGCTAAGGGAAGTTGGCTAAGAAAGGGCGAAGCTACTCCAAGTGGGTGGATGGCTGAGCCAATATCATGGACAAACCCAGGAAGGGTAAGTTCCTCAGAACGGGCACCTCCCCCAATTTTATCTTTAGCTTCTAATACCAACACCGATAGGCCCGAGCGTTGTAACTCAATAGCGGCGGCTAAACCATTAGGACCAGAACCGATAACTACGCAATCATACTTCCTCATGAGATATACCACCTAAGTGTTCTTCCAAACCAGACACCCCTCCCGATACGATGAATTTCATAATTTCGGTACTGGAAGCCTTAATAGGCGTAACGTGTTGGCTCGGAACAATAAATAAATTACCAGAAAAGTTGTAAGAGTGAGGGAGGTAGACCGCTACCTGATCATGGAGACCCAGTTTCTCCAGATTATCTTGCGTAATAAAACCAGGTTTGCGGATAGAAAGATCATCACTTAATGCTACTAATACTGGCCGATCAAACTTCTTTTTATCACCTACAAATGCGGATATCAAGTCTTTTAAAGAAGAATAGATAATGTTAACTAACGGCAGGCGAGTTAGTACTTCTTCCAGTAGACGAAATAATGGCGCGGCTAGTAAAGTTGAAGCTAAGTACCCAATTAACGTAAGCGAGGCTAAAATTGTGAGCAGTCCTAACCCAGGAACTGATATATCGATGAGGTTGTCTAGCCAGCGAATACAGACCAACAGAATATAAACAGTAAGGGCTACCGGCACGGCAAAAAGTAAGCCGCGGAAAAAGTAGGTGGGTAAACTTCGGTTGTTCATGCTTTCGCTAAAATAAAAAAGGTTTTGCCATCACTGACAAAACCTTAAGTTAAAAAGATTTATTACTTAAATCGCAATACCAACAAAGGATAAAAACGCAATACCCATTAATCCGGTAATTAACATGGCAATACCCAAGCCTTTTAGCCCATCAGGTACGTTAGAATACTTCATCTTCTCGCGGATAGCAGCGAGTGCTATAATAGCTAAAAAGAAGCCAGTCCCGGAACCAAATCCAAACACCGCCGCTTCGGCAATAGTTTGATCTCGCTGCACCATAAATAGTGAAGAACCAAGAATAGCGCAGTTTACTGCTATCAAGGGCAAAAAGATTCCTAAGGTGCCGTAGAGGGCAGGGGAGACCTTTTCAATAATCATTTCTACCAATTGCACCATGGCCGCAATAATTGCGATAAACATGATGAAACGTAAAAAGCTCAAATCTATTGAAGCAAACTGCTCACCAGCCCAGCTCAGAGCGCCCTCCTTCAATACATACTCCTGAAGTACCCAGTTAATAGGAACAGTAATCGTTAGTACGAAAATAACCGCGGCACCCAGTCCGGTGGCGGTTGATACTTTTTTAGAAACCGCCAGAAAAGAACACATACCTAGAAAGTAGGCCAGTACCATGTTCTCAATGAAGATAGCTTTTACAGCAATGTTTATTAAATCCATTGTAATTCGTATTGTAAGCGTTTATCGTTCTACGTAACCGGTTTTGGTACGCTGCACCCAAATAATTAACCCCAAAATAATGAAAGCTCCTACGGGGCTTACCATAATTCCGTTGGTCGGAAAGTTCTCTATGCCGACTGCTTCAAATACTTTAAAGCCAAATACGGAAGCTGAACCTAATAGCTCGCGGAAGAATGCTACCGCCAGAATAATCCAGGCATAACCTAAGCCACTGCCTAAGCCGTCTAGAATTGAATCGTAAGGCTTGTTAGCCAAAGCAAAAGCCTCCAAACGACCCATAACGATACAATTGGTAATAATCAGCCCAATAAATACAGTAAGACTCTTCCAGGCATCGAAAAAATAAGCTTTAAGCACCTGATCTACCAGTGTAACCAGCGTGGCAATAACGGCCAGTTGCACAATAATTCGTACTCGGTTAGGAATTAGATCACGTAGAAGTGATATAATTAAGTTAGAAAACACAATTACAAATACCACCGAGATCGCCATAATCAATGTCGGACTTAATTGAGTGGTAACTGCTAGTGCGGAACAAATACCTAACACTTGTACGGTAATTGGGTTATCGTCATTAAGTGGATCGGTTACAATCTTTTTCCGCCGCTTAGACAACGGTGCTTCCGACGGTTCACTTTTCTCAATGGGTTTATCTAATACTTCAGTTTCAGTGCTCATAAGAAGCAATTTTAGTTTAAATGGTCTGCGAAAGTAACACTACTAAATATATAACGAATACCTTTAAACGTCACTATACTTACGTTCGCTTTCAGGTTTCTTTAAATTATCACCAGTAGCTTTCTCTAAGTAAGGTTCATAATAGCTTAAATAGTTAGTAAGCATATCGTTCACACCCATTGC
>NZ_JBARYM010000522.1:0-10285 GCF_049647865.1 Tunicatimonas sp.
TCCGCCGTAGTCTTGCTGTTGCTGCTCAGGATTATTAGTGGTTAAGTCGGGAGAAATGATCTCCCAGGTAGTCCCTCTATCGGTGGTTTTGTGCACGAACTGGCTACCGTAGTAGGCCACATCTTGATTATGAAGATCACGAGCAAAACCGGCGTTCCAGTTGAAGCGCAGTCGAGTATTCAGATCGGGTGCATGCGGCTTAATACTTTGGTAGTAGCCAGTCAGCTTATCGTAGCGGTACAGGTCGCCATTTTGGGAGGTGCCGAAGCCGAAGCGAGCGTTAGCCGAATCAGGCGATATGTAGAAGCCATCACCTCCCACCAAATACTGCCAGTACAATGTGCGGATGCCACCTCGCTTCCAGACGTAGCCGGGTCCCGACCAGTTGCCGTTGTCCTGCATCCCACCGTACACATTGTAGGGCATCTCGTTATCGACCGCAATATGATAAAACTGCGCCACCGGAATGGTTTCGGGAAAGTACCAGCTTTTGCCATGATCGTGGGTGATACCCAATCCACCGTCTCCGCCAATAATGAAAAACTCGGGATCATTAGGATCTACCCAGAAAGCATGGAAATCAGCGTGAATACCTAAAGTCTCATCCGCTGGAATCATTGGAATTGGATCAAAGCTTTCGCCTCCGTCGTAGCTCACGCTTAATGGCTGGTAGATATTGTACAGTCGGTTTTCATCGGCAGGGTCAACCGCTAACTCCTGAAAGTAAAACGGTCGGTTGTTGGTAAACTTCGGATCATCGTTAATCATCACCCAAGTGAACCCACCATCATCGCTACGATATAGCGCATTCTTCTCAGCTTCCACTTTGGCGTAAACTCGGTCGGGGTTGCTCGGGGAAATAGCGATTCCGATTCGCCCCAGTTCTCCGGCGGGCAAGCCATTTTTCTCTCCTAACTGTTTCCAGTTCTCACCTCTGTCCATCGTCACAAACAGTCCCGAACCCGGTCCGCCCGAAGTAAAGCTGTAGGGGGTACGGCGGTGCTCGTACATAGCGGCAAATATCTTCTGAGGGTTACTCGGGTCCATTACCATATCCCCCACTCCCGATTGATCGTTCGTAAACAGAATCTTATTCCAGGATTGTCCGCCGTCAATAGTTTTATACACACCCCGATGCTCATTCGGACTAAACGGATCACCCATTGCTCCCACGTAGACAATATTGCCATCAGTAGGATCAACCAGGATACGGTGAATAGTTTTGGTTTCCTCCAGCCCTACCGGTTCCCAGCTTTTTCCGGCATCGCGACTGCGGAAAAGCCCTTGTCCGAGGTTCATGGAGTTACGGGGGTTTCCCTCGCCTGTACCCACCCATACCACGTCGGGGTTATCCGGTTGAATAGCCACTGCACCTACATTTTGGGTGGGGGCATCATCAAAAACACTCGTCCAGGCCGTACCGCCGTTTTCCGATTTCCACACTCCGCCCGAAGCTGCTCCCACGTAGATTGTTTTGGTATTATCTCGTATTACATCAATAGACGTAATACGCCCGCTCATATTGGCTGGTCCAACATTGCGGATTACTAGGTTTTGGAAATTTTCAGGCTGATAGGTTTGAGCAAAGCTACTGCTCGCCCAAAAGGCGGTTAAGAAGAGAAGTATAAATCGTGACATCTATGTGTAGTTAGTAATGATCTGACAAGATATTTAACCTTTTTGTTCTTCACCTGGATTATCGCCTAAAAACTTGTCTTCATTCCACCGCAGTGGATTAGTTTGTATATAATTCGCTATATTATACGCACTGATTGAAATTCTGGAAGAAAACTTCGAAATTATTGATGTGAATAATTCATTATTTCGCCAGTTCTCCTTTGTTTTGGAGCCTAACCCAGGAAAAAATATATTTTCCCTTCGCCTATTCGTGAACTACCAGCAGTACGGGTAGCACCGCGTTCGACTGTTTCGGGTGAACGAAGAGTACTCCAACCTCTAAGAATCACTCGAACAGGATTCCCGTAATCTGAACTAGCTGTTTTCTAATGTTCGCAACGGGCTAGGCATTTTAACCGGCTTTGCCTACGATGAAGTTTATTTTGAGGTGAGGGAGCGTAGATTATTTCTAGTCTTTGAAAGCATTTTTGGGCAGTTAAATAACGGTTTCCTAATTTAAATCTTCCTCTATTTTTTAAGACTAAATTTATAGCACTAAGATCGGTTCCCCTTGTTGTTTGAGAATAGCATTTAATAGATTTAGTGAGTAATACCTTCTGTGATTTAAAAATGTCTCAAATAATGGTTTCAACTCCGTGATAAGTCCATTTTCCTTAGCTATTGATAGTAGCCCAATTGTACCAATACATTTTACGTTAAAGTTTTCAGCTATCCTCCTAGCTTTTAGATCATCGATAAGTAGAAAATCTGCGTTAAGCTCCTTATACAGAATTACCGATTCGGACTCACCATAATCCATAACGAAAGTTAGATCATTGAAACCGGTGATTTTCTTAACTTTTCTTTGAAAGAAATCAACTATATTTTGATAATAAGAGGTATTGGTATCTCGGGTAAGTTCCTCCCAAACGGCTTTCGCAATGTACACCTCACTAAATAGTTGAGCGAGAATATGAAGTTTGTCGATGAGAGCCAAGGAGAAGATAGGGCTGGTGTCCGAAATAATCACTTCTCGGTTCATACTAACGCAGCTTTTCTACATCGGATAGTACATCCTCAAGACCCAGATTAGAGATTGGTATATCATTCTCAGCTAATAAGTTTTCAAAAGCCAGTCGGCTTAGGTCGGCTATTTGAGCGGCTTTGCCTAGCGTAACTTTTTTCTTACTGTACAATTGAATAGCCAATGCCTGTTTTATTTGCTGCTTTAACTCCATCTCATTTTCATTCAAGGTAAGTAAAATATCTGCGGGGAGTTCTATATGAATTTTTTGTACACTCATAGCCTTAGTTTTATACGAAAGATACAGTTTTTTCAAACCTTTTTAAATTTGATCTTTTGTTAAGCCAACGAAGTCTGATATTTCTTCTATCGACCGCCATATTGCTTCAGTGCTTTTGAAATTTCAGTATCTCTTTTGGCTAAAATTTTTTCGGTCATAGTTTAAAATGATTTATGAATCCACTAGCGATAAAGTATATTTTGAAGTGAAAAAACCATAAGATTACAGTCTAATAATTTACGACTCATCGTATTTAAATGGATCTACTCATCCGAGCAACTAGCACTGACTTCTATGGAATCATTAAGAGGTGTTGGATGATCTGGAAGGTTCTCTGTCAAGCAAACCGAGGGTAAAATATATAGCTCATAGGCAGATCCTCTCACTAAGTTATGATTATATTTTTCTAGTGGTGCCAATTTCTTGGTACACGTTACCCACAGCGGATTTGCTGCTGGCCCTCTAAGGTGAAAAAGTCTAATAATAATCGGTTCACTATGGATATTGACGATTTTTACATTATGAACTTCTTCAGGTCTAACGCTCAAGTCTTGAGAACTAAATGCCTCTACGGTTACATATTTACTTGCTTTTTTATCATAATGCTTAACTTCACAACTTATGGGCTCTACTATTCCACTACTATAAACTATTCCATCATTTCCTTGCTGCTCTACGCGGTAATTCAATAATTCTGATTTAGGTGGATTAGTATCAGTGTATTGATCATTTAAGGTACCAGCAATTTGCTGATCATTTCTGAATACCAGCGTGATAGGCTTTTTATCAGGTACACTACTCTGCCAATGTAAACTGATCTCGTCTTTTCTCCCTACACTCTCCGTAGCTTCTATAACTATTGCAGGCTTACCATCAATTGTATATTCTATATTGCCTTTTGGATAAATATAAAATTCTGCTGAAGGAATAGTTGAAGATAACTCTTCAATACTAATTCTAGTGTCGGCGACAATTTCAGAAATACTTCCTCCTTCAAAAATAAGAGGGCCAGGAGCAATATAAGTGGCATAATTGCATTTATATGCAAATGAATATCCTGTTTGATCTATGATATTAACTTCAAAAAATGGGGCAGTATATTCTGGATCATCAGAAGAGTAAATTGGTAAACCTTCAATAGGTTGAGTTTCAAACTTGAAGTAGTGCAAATCTCTATCTTGATCGTAAATATATTGGGGTGATAGAGAAACTTGTTGAGATACGTCTCCTACGTGATAAATAACATTAACTTTTACTGTATCCTGCCTTAGCTGAGTGGCAGAAGCAGCTATTCCTCTTACTATTTTTCCGTTGGTAAGTGAGTCATCTTCTATTTCTGCTAATACAGTAGGAGGTTTCAGATTGATAACAACCATCACTGAATCCGAAAAGCCTTCGTCTTCAAAACCCACTTGAATATAATAATTTCTACTCTGTTCGAATTTGAAATCTTTCAAAAATTTGTAGTTATCAAAATTTATTCTCCACCCTAGATCAGATAATGATTCATCTGGTTCAATAGCAGGAAAACGATAGCCCTGAAATGAGATAATAATATTTTCTCCTTCTCTAGCAGCATCATTATTTGGTAAGAGAACAATCGAGTCTGGGCGAACCGATTGATAAGCAGGCCTGAATAAAGGAGGGGATTTATCAGACCAGTAGGGCAAACTTGCTATTCCAAGTCCTAACGTGACCAAAATACCTAATAGCCATTTTATATGAGTAGACTTCACCTTACCTACAAACACTCTAAAATTTGCCATTTCTTTTAAATTGACGACAAAATACTGATTCTTCTACAAATCAGAACTAACCCAAGCTTCCGCCTCTATTTCCACCAGATACCCCTCTCCTACCACACGGGCGTCGACCAGCGTATTAGCCGGTTGAATGTTGCCGAAGCGTTCGCCGTGGGCGCGGGCTACGGCTTCCCAGTTGTTAATGTCATTGACGAAGATGCGGGTGCGTACCACATCTTCCAGTGAGCCGCCTAGCGACTCGATGGCTCCCTGAATTTTATCAATTACAAAGTGAGTTTGGGCAGCAGCATCACTTCCGCCAATCTGCTTAGTGCCATGGGTAGCGGTAGTGCCTGATACCGATATACGATCGCCGTTGCGGACGGCTCTACAGTAACCGGCCATATCTTCCCAGCTAGTGCCGCTAAATACTTTCTGCTGTCCGCGGTACGTAACTGGCTCGTAGGGTTGCGGCATAGCATCCAGATGATGGCTCAGGTCACCGGAAGCGGTTAGGAACGGGGGTTTGCGGTATTCATCACCACAGCCGCCAGGAATTGGATTTAGTTTCTGTTGAGCTTGCTGTAGTTTCTGGTGGTCTTCATTGTCTAATGGAGTCTTAAATATTTTCAGATTTTCCTGAATGTGTTCGCTTTGGCCGAGTCGAGCTCCCAAAATTACCCCACCTACGGCGGGCTGATCTAAAATGAAGCGACTTGCTACCGTGGCCATCGGCACCTGATGTTTTTTAGCTACCTGCTGTAACGCTTGTAGTAGCGTTTGAAACTTCTCCCAGCCTCCGGCGGCATCAATAAAGCGTTTGTACTTCATCTGCGACCAGGTATGCTCTTCGTCCACATTAGGTTCAGGCTTACCTAACCACTTCTCGGTCAAAAATCCCCCAGCCAACGTTCCAAAGGCAAGTATCTTCACTCCGTACTGCTGGCAAACTTCCGCCATGGCTCCGTGGGCCCGCTGGTCAATTAGCGAATAACAAATTTGATTAGAGACTATTTCAATACCACTGGCGACGGCCACCCGCAGATGAGCTGCATCAAAATTAGTTACTCCTAGCTGACGAATGAGTCCTTCTTTTTTCAACTCTTGTAACCAAAACAAACTGTCCAGCCATACCGGGTCGGCGTAGTTCCAGGCGTGAAATTGCAATAAATCCAGCGACTCAGATTGCATCCGGTCAAGCGATAACTGCACTGCTTCTCGCACTTCACTTCTCGTCACTGGACCCGGTTTAGGCACCCATTTGGTAAGCAGTTGCAGCGGATCATCCGGATGTTGCTTCTGAAAGGTTCCGGTTATAATCTCGGCAGAACCGTAGTGATCCGCCATATCAAAAGTGGTAAAGCCAGCCGCTACGTAAGGTTTAATTGCCTGAGCAGTTTTTTCAGGGTCTAGCTTTTTTCCATCCCGTTCCATATCGGCAATCTGCCACAGTCCAGTGAGTACTTGAGAAATTTTTAAATTAGGAGCTAGTTCGCAGTAAGTCACAATTATTCGGGTGGTAAATTTAAAAATTGTTGATGAAGGTCTACATTATTTCTCTTAAGGTTAGACCAACGAATAAAAAAGAACACTGAGGCTAACAGCATGACAATCAGCCAGATATACGTTGAATGATAATACCAAGCTTCAACCGCACTTAGTAGATCTTTTCGGATATGAATAATTAAAAAACCAATGAGTACAATTGTTCCACTCCAGCCTAGAGCTAGCTGTACTTTCCGATTCTTGGCAATTCTGATATCGTTTGCAATTGCCGGGTTTACCGAAGTAATTGTAATTAAGGTTAAGCACATCAGCAGGAAATTAACCATCATGGATGTAACCATTATGTCAATACCTAAAAAGAAATCTCCGGCAAAGTGGCTGCCCAAGATGCCTACCGTAGCCATACCTCCGCTTAGCAGCAACGCTACATGTGGGGTGCGCCAAACCGGATGTACTACTGTAATTCTTTTCGGAAAAATGCCATCTTCCGCCCAGGCAAACATTAATCGAGAAACCGATAACAGCATGGCGGGCAGGTCGTTGATCAGCGCGATAGCCGCCCCAGCTACAATCGCTACTGCTAGTCCTGCGGGTAGAACGTAGCGTAGTAGTCCGGGAGCACTAATGTCTTGCTGCATAGCCTCCTGAGCAACAAACTGCCAAGGAACAATGCGGTACACCGATAGGGTGAATACAAAGTAAAAACATCCTACCACGGTTATAGCCAGCGCAATGGCTAAAGGTAAGTTACGATTAGGGTTCTTAGCCTCACCTCCAGCCTGAGCGATTGAATCAAACCCAATAAAGCTGGAAAAGAGCAAGGCTGCCGCCGCTAGAAAAGTTGACCATTGAAATGTAGCTTCTTTCTGACTAGGCACTGCTTTTCCAACTTCCTGTAGTCCCGCCGAAAAATCGGTTGGACTAAACCAGAAACCCGATACAATAACAATTGCCCCTAGCCCAAACATCAAGAACATCAGCGGAATTAGCGTTCGCTCGTAGGACTTAGCCCCTCGAATGTTGACCAATACAAAAGTCCAGAGTAATAATACAGCCAAACTTATCCGCACCCAACCAACTTCTAAAGAAGCGGCTAGTTCTGACCAACCTACTCCCAGCGCAATATCTCTAAAAAAAGGAACGACTACGTAAGCGATTACCCCAATCACAATTGACAACCCGAACCACTGCGAGAAGCTGGCAACAAAGCCTAAATACGGATGCAATCCCCGACTAGCGTACAGATAACTTCCGCCCGCCCGAGGCATCGCCGATGCTAACAAACTGTAGGCAAACGCAGCTAAAACCGCCGGAACTGCCGCTAACAGAAACGCCGGAAGCACATAAGGCCCAATGCCCGGCACATTACGCTGAATCATAAACGGCACTACGTTAATGGATGCCCCCAACATGGAGCATATACCGGTAGCAGTCAAACCGAGCAAACCCAATTGGCGAACAAGACCGGTAGAAGATGAAACAGTAGTTGTGTCAGCCATTACACGGCGAAGATGCAAATTTTATGGTTATTATTCAGGATGATAAAAATAATTGGTACTCAAGACATTTAAATTCGTGGTTAGAGCCGGGTTACTTAACTAATACATCAGTTCTGCCTATTTTTCTAAGTTAAGATACTGTCTTAAAATTGTCTATTGCCAAATAACAGAACAATGCTATTTTTGCATATGCAACCGATTTCAAAGATGAAGCCATTCCTGAACGAAAATTTTTTACTACAATCCGCTACCGCCGAAAAGCTATACCATGATTATGCTAGAGACTTACCAATTGTAGATTATCACTGCCATCTTTCCCCTAAAGAAATTGCTCAAAATCAGTCTTTTAAAAATTTAACTCAGATTTGGTTATACGGCGATCATTATAAGTGGCGAGCTATGCGCGCTAATGGCATTGACGAACAATTTTGTACTGGCGATGCCAGTGATTACGATAAATTTATGGCATACGCTCAAACGGTGCCCTATACGCTCCGTAATCCATTATACCACTGGACCCACTTAGAATTACAACGGTATTTTTCAATCAAAGAGTTACTAAATACAGAATCGGCCCCGGCTATCTGGGAACAAGCGAATAAGCTACTAGCTTCACCCGGAATGAGTAGCCAGAGCTTGCTCCAAAAGATGAAGGTGGAAGTAGTATGTACTACCGATGATCCTCTTGACTCTTTAGAATTTCATCAAAAGCTTAAGGAGTCTGAATTTGACGTTCTGATGCTACCTACTTTTCGGGCTGATAAAGCTATGGCGGTAGATAATCCGGAATCATATAATAGTTACTTAGCTCAGTTGGAGCAGGCTGCTGATATTTCTATTTCTAGTTATCAGAATCTTTTAGAAGCACTTCAGATTCGGCACGACTTCTTTGCTTCTATGGGCTGTCGCTTGTCAGATCATGGACTAGAGCATGTATACGCTGATGAATACACTAATCAAGAGATAAAGCAATTCTTCCTAAAAATACGGCAGGGTAAGCAACTTACTCAAGTAGAAATAAGTAAGTTAAAATCAGCAATTCTGTATGAACTAGCGCTGATGGATCATCAAAAAGGATGGACTCAACAGTTTCACTTAGGTGCGCTTCGTAATAATAATAGTCGGGCATTAAAGAATCTTGGACCGGATACCGGATTTGACTCTATCGGTGACTTTTCGCAAGCCCAAAAGCTATCTCGCTTCTTCAATCGACTAGATAGCACTAATCAACTGACTAAAACGATTATTTATAATTTGAATCCGAGCGACAACTACCTGATTGGAACAATGATCGGCAATTTTAACGATGGTTCTGTACCCGGAAAAATTCAGTTCGGATCGGGATGGTGGTTCTTAGATCAGAAAGAGGGCATGGAATGGCAGATGAACGCACTGTCTAATTTAGGCCTGCTTAGTCGTTTTGTAGGCATGCTTACTGACTCTCGCAGCCTGCTATCTTACCCTCGCCATGAGTATTTTCGCAGAATACTCTGTAATCTTTTTGGTACTGATATGGAGAATGGCGAACTTCCCCACGATCTGGAATTAGTTGGCAAAACTATACAGAATATCTGTTACTATAACGCTAAAGACTTTTTCAAATTCAATTAAATCAAGCAATAACTACCTAACGAACCTAATACTATGAGCAACAAAGTTGTCACCTTTGGCGAAATTATGCTTCGTCTCGCAACTCCAAATTTTCAACGATTCATACAAGCTGATCAATTTGATGCTATCTACGGCGGTGGTGAGGCCAACGTCGCTGCTTCTCTAGCCAACTACGGAATTGATGCTCAATTCGTCACTCGTTTGCCCGACAACGATATTGGAAAATGTGCTTTAGCTACCCTCCGCAAGCACAATATTGGCACCGACCATATTATTTACGGAGGCGAACGGCTGGGAATCTATTTTCTTGAGTACGGAGCGGTGAGCCGAGGTAGTAAAGTGGTGTACGACCGAGCCCACTCGGCCCTTTCCGAAATTGAAAAGGGTATGATTGATTGGGATAAAGCATTGGAAGGGGTCACTTGGTTTCACTGGACGGGAATTACACCCGCTATTTCTCAGGGTGCGGCCGATGCCTGTTTGGAGGGCGCAAAAGCAGCCAGTGCCAAAGGAATTACCGTTTCTTGTGACCTTAACTACCGAAAGAATCTCTGGAAATACGGAAAACAACCATCCGACGTTATGCCTGATTTGGTAGCGGAGTGTGATGTAATTTTAGGTAATGAAGAAGATGCAGAAAAGGTTTTTGGTATTCACCCGGAAGGAGTAGATGTTACTCAAGGACACGTAGAAGCCGAAGCTTATGAATCTGTTTGCACGCAACTGATGGAAAGATTTCCCAAGGCCAGTAAGGCGATTATAACGTTGCGAGGTTCTTTAAGTGCAAGCCACAATAGCTGGTCGGGAGTATTATACGATGGCAGTACACTCTACCAAGCACCTACCTATCAGATTACCCATATTATCGATCGAGTCGGTGGTGGCGATTCATTTATGGGCGGATTAATTTACGGTTTAATCACCTACGGCGATGATTTGCAAAGTGCGCTCAATTTTGCTGTAGCTGCATCTTGTCTGAAGCACACAATTCACGGTGATTTTAATA
>NZ_JBARYM010000523.1:0-2990 GCF_049647865.1 Tunicatimonas sp.
CTACGATGAGTACGCTATTCAAGCCTTCAAGGTAAAAAGTATTGACTACCTACTGAAGCCGATTAAATTTGAGGAGCTGCAAAAAGCCATTGTTAAGTACCAGCAACTTAAGAGTGAGTTTTCGGAAGAAGAAAATGCTAGTAAAATTGAGCGGTTACTAGATAATATTCAGCACAGTGGTCGCCGCCACAAAAAACGCTTTTTGGTAAAGAAGGGCGAGCAACTGGTGCCGATCGCTGACGATGAAATTGCCTACTTCTATACCGAAAATGAGCTAGTTTACCTGTTTACGCACGAAGGCAGAAAGTACGTAGTAGACTATACCCTGGAGCAACTAGATGAACTAGTGGATACCGAAAAGTTCTTCCGTATCAACCGGCAGTACCTAGTGCATCTGGAAGCTATTCAACGGATTCATACCTACTTCAACAGCCGCCTCAAACTCAACCTCCAACCTGACCCTACCGACGAAGTGATCGTTAGTAAAGGGAAAGCGAAGGGATTTAAGCAGTGGTTAGAGGGGTAGGGTTTGGACCGAGAGCTAACTATTGTTAAATTCATTCGTAAAAGAAAGCATGGAAGAAACAGCAGAAATCAGCTTTCATAACCTATTAAAAAAATACAATTTCTCGGAAGAGGATGCCAGTAAATTCGTCGCGCTACAAAAGCAAATGCAGTCTGAGAGCTTAGCTTCTAAAGTCGATGTGTCGGACCTAAAAACTGCGCTAAAAGCAGATATTGCTGATCTAAAAAGCTCAACAGACATCAGCATCGCTGATCTAAAGAACTCAACCGATGTTAACATTGCTAATGTAAAGAGTGCATTAACCTGGCGGATGTTTTTATTTTAGCTTACCCAGATTGGTGTCTTTATAGCTTTTGCGTACAGAATATTTCCAGGGGTGTGACAATACTATTCCAAAGAACATAAAGTGATGCGCTATTTTCCAACCTTTTCCGCGTATTATTAGTCTACCTGGAAATGACTAATGATTGATGAAGTGTTTTGCATTACTGATTTTGTGCTTGATTAGTGGCTTTAGTCAAGCACAGGAATATAAACGATTTGCTTTCGGACTGAAAGCGGGTGCCGGTTGGGGAGGCTGGTCAAAGTATCCTAGCTACTTTAATTTCAATTATAGTCCATACCTAGGAAGGGAGATTGGTCCTCAGTTTGTTTCAGCTTATGCCTTTGGAATAAGTAGTAAGTACCGCTTACCAGCCCGTATTAGCGTTAATCTTGATTTGCTGTATTTGTCTGGAGGAAGCCGTTTGATAGATCATAATCGCGGTACCAATGCCTTCGGTTTGCCTGTTAAAAGTATTAATGAGCAAACCTCGCGGGTCAATACATTACGAACTCCACTGTATCTTTCGTGGGATGTTACTAAATGGCAAGCTCGACCTATTATCAGTATGGGGGCTTCGTACAACCGGATTGTGGGCGGGCATCGGAACGTATACTCTTATTTATCTACTACCGGAGAAACGCAAGACGAAACTCAACTACTGCTACTAGATATTCCCAGCAATCGCGATCTTGTACACGACTTATCGTTTTATGCTGCTGTTGGGCTTAATATAAAGGACCGGTTGCTTTTAGAGGCGAACTTATGGTTGGGCCCGCTTCGGAGTTACTACTTTGCAAATATAAGAAACATCCCTATTTCCCCTGATTCTAACATTATCATAGACTACTATCCTCCTATTGAAAGAACCTATCACAATAGAGCTATTTTGGTAACGCTAACCTACCTATTCATAGGTAAGTGATACCTTGAAGAAGAATTAAACCAATAATTACTCTACTCAATATTCGTATACACTGCCTGTACATCGTCGTCGTCTTCCAATTTATCGAGCATCTTTTCAATCTCTTCCAGTTGCTCTTCACTAAATTCTACTGGGGTGGTGGGGAAACGCTGCAACGTAGATTTTTCTACTTCAATCCCCTGTTCTTCCAGTGCCTGCGAGAGCGAGCCAAAATTAGTATAGTCGCCGTAGATATAAATTTTATCGTCGTTTTCTTCAATCTCCTCCAGTCCGGCATCAATCAGCTCCAGTTCCAATTCTTCCGGGTCAAAATCATCGGGTGGCACAAATTCAAATACAGCCTTGTGATCAAACATATAATCTAGCGAGCCGGTCGGCACCAGTGAACCATCGGCTTTGTTGAAGTAAGATTTCACATTGGCCACGGTGCGGGTAGAATTATCAGTAGCGCACTCTACCACCACCAGCACTCCGTGCGGGCCTTTTCCTTCGTACAGCACCTCTACATAGTCGTCGCCATCTTTGCCATCGGCTCGCTTAATGGCTGCCTCAATGTTATCCTTAGGCATGTTCTGCGTCTTGGCATTTTGGATAGCCGTGCGCAGTTTAGCGTTCATGTCGGGGTCGGTGCCGCCTTCCTTGGCAGCAATGGTGATACTTCGGGCCAGCTTGGGAAAGATCTTAGACATCTTATCCCATCGTTTTTCTTTAGCGGCTCGGCGGTACTCAAAGGCTCTTCCCATAGTTGTTTCGTTTTCTTCTAATCAACAAAATTAAAAAGCCCGTTTATAAATTGCAGGAGTAAAGCAAAAAAAATCATTTATATCTCTATTTTAACTCTTCTTACAAAACAACCTAACTACTACCATGAATATTACCAGCGTATTTCTTTCTGTACTTTCCTTTCTTTGGCTAAACTGCCATGTCGCTCCGGCTCAAACTACAGAAAAGCAAAAGCCCAATATCATTATCATTTACGCCGACGATCTAGGTTACGGCGATCTGAGCAGCTACGGCGGAGATATTCCTACCCCAAACATTGATCGTATTGGCCAGGCCGGCATTCGCTTTACGGATTTTTACGTCTCAGCCCCGGTTTGCACCCCCTCTCGCTACAGCCTCCTGACGGGCAGTTACCCCCAGCGGTCGCTGCACGATCTGGATAAGGTGATTATGCCCGGTGACAAAAATCACTTTGATGAAGAGGAAGTAACGCT
>NZ_JBARYM010000524.1:0-2263 GCF_049647865.1 Tunicatimonas sp.
GCAAAACAGTAGTGCAGTAGTGATACGTTTTCTTAATGATCGAGGTCATATTAGTTTTTGTTTAATTTGATGTTCTCTGTTTAGGCTGTTACTCACCTCTTCCAGTCAGCTCGACCTATCTTATAAACTAGACAGTGACTACCATCGAATGATCTTCGTTCCACAAACTGGAAACCAATGCGCTCGTAAAAGCGAATAGCTCGGCGGTTGGGCTCTAGCGGATCAATTAGAACGGCCGTGACATTTTTATCTTGAAAGCAGCGTTCAAGCACTAGTTTCATCATAATAGTTCCGTATCCTTTTCCCAAGTCTTCGGCTTCGCCAATCCAGATATCAAGGGCTCTCAGATTTGCCTCTACGTCGCCCCAGTAGTGCGTTTCCTCTTCCGCCGGATCAATTATTTGTACGCAGCCAATTGGCCTACCGTCTAGTTCGGCCATCAATTGTTCGCGCCATTTGGGAAAACGCTGTAATTCGTACTCCCAATTCCAATTATCATCTTCATCATCCGAGGCCTTCACATGCTGTTGCTGATCCCAGTGCAGTAGTAGGCTTAAATCATCGATACTTGCTGGGCGCAATGTGATTTTCATTTGTTTAGCCGAAGATTAATTTTTTGAAGCTAGCTATCCTTCTTTGCTACGCACTAGCACCACCCAATCCTGGGTATCGCCCGCTGGGGCATTTCCGACTGGAGTACTCTCTCCGCCGCTTACTTCACCTGCGCTTCCACTTTGTAAATCACCGCCATTCTTGGGATCAAACCACTGTACGGAGTAGGTTCCACCCCCTTCTAGGTTGAGATTGGTCGTGGCAGTATTGTGCAGATAGATGGCATAGACTTCTCCGGGCTTGGCAAAACAGTAAGCTCCTTCGGCACTTACTAAATCATCGGCCGATTGCATCTCCCAGAACGGTAAATTCTCGTGAAAGAAAGAAACAGCGTGATCGGTTTGTTCCCACATATTATTGCGGGTGCGCCAGGTTTCTAATCCTAAATCACTATCACCGTAAAGATAGCCGAAGTACCATTCGGCACCACCGCCGCCCGCCATCAAGTTACCCCACAGTACTTCATAACGAATAGTATCATGATCGGGGTCCATATCGTCAGGGAATACGCCGTGGTAGTAGGGGCCAATTTCATCCAGGTTTACGACCCACTGTTTACCAGCTTCAGCCGAAGCATCTATCCAGCGTTTGGTTTCTGTATGCACTATCGAAGGTGGATTAATTTGCAGTGCGGGACCATCTAAATCCTCAAACCCTAGTAGTGGTTCCAAAATATCATCGCGCTCTTTCTGCCCAGCATGGGTGTGCAAGGTCACAGAGTTTTGGTAGGGATCAGTTTCTTTAAAATAGCTAATCATAGCTTTCCGCTGTTCATCATTCTGCGATTCTGGTGAAAATTCAGCGTAGCCGTTTTCCTCGCCCATATCCCAAGTTACAGCCAGATGATGGGCAAACCGAGCAATGAGTTCACGGTAGTAAAGCTTACGTTGCGGCCCGGTATCGCCATTATCCAACAATAGTTCGTTTTCAGTCTCTTGCGTAAATATGTGCAACAGAAAGCCCAGGCTATCGGCGTGAGAGAATACTGTTTCCCACTGGTCTAACTTACTGCAATCGAAGCGGTAGCGTTCCTCATAGCTGGTGTAAGGCCAGACATCTTCCCCGTCTCCTCCGATGTTCATAGTTAGGAAATAAAGAGAATTCATGCCTTTCTCGGCCAGATAATTGAGCCCGCCAATGATGCCTTTTCCCTTGCCCCCCTGCCAGCTAGGGTCGCCGTTGTTCCAATCCTGGATATGATCTTCGTAAATGTGAAGTTCCTTGTCGACCGGTGCTTCACCCTCTTTATGTCCTTCTTCCCCGCCAAACTCAGTTCCGTCAAAATCTATGTAACCCAGTAGGTTTTCGGGGCTACCGGCACCGCCCTTCAGGTAGTATTCATCCGTACCGGCAAACTTTAGGTAGCGTTCGCCTACGTACCGCAGTTTTCCTTTAGCCCGGAAATCCTGCCCTTGTTTATCGGAGGCTACTACTTGAAATGAGCCTTGTTCACCATCAAAAGCCACCGGCTCACCCGCGTCTGCATCGATGCTGACAGCAATGTTATCTCCTTTTCGGAAGGATACTTCGTAGGACCATTCCCCTTCGGCGTCAGGGGTGAAACGAACCTGCCAGATATTTCCGCTGGAAGCGCTGCTCTCAGACGCGTTACCATCCGCTGCGTAAATGCGAGGCACTTCGTAGGTCTGGC
>NZ_JBARYM010000525.1:0-3101 GCF_049647865.1 Tunicatimonas sp.
TAGTCCCAGAAACAATTTGCTAAAATTTGTGTAGTTTTTATTACTAAATAGTTAAACACCTAAGTTCTTCTTTTATAACAAACCACCAATAGATAAGGAGAGGAATGTAATTACAGATACAATTGAGTGGTTAAGTTTTCGTTACGGCATTTTGATGGCATTAGTACTAGCAGGTTTTTTCTTTTTGATGAAAGCCTTTGGCTTGGAACATAACTTGGAATTACGTGCATTTAACCTAATTATTCTGGCCAGCTTTATACTAATGGCTGTACAAGATTTTAAAAAGAGGAAAAGCGGCAAATTATCGTATTTGAAGGGCTTGAGCTTGGGAATATTGTCTACAATCATAGGAACTGTAAGCTTTGCCATCATGGTTGTTTTCTACGTATCAGTTGTTAATCCCGGCTTTATGGAAGTTATTCAAACGCAGGAGCTTTTCGGCGATTTCTTAAATCCATTTCTGGTAGGTTTCACTATTGTCATTGAAGGAAGTGCTTCGGGATGCTTGGCTACTTACGGTATCATGCAATTCTTCAAGCCTTCTCGAGTAGTAGCCAGTGCTGAAGTACACGATTAAAGTAAGGCTACTAATGGGTGTTTAAGAGTTGTGATACTTTTGTGAACATTTTTTTGAAACATTTACCCAGGCAATTCGTGTTAAGAGTAAAATAAGAAAGTAATTTACGGACTAAGCTTCCGTTACATAGATATAAAGATTTGATTGAGTAGTTTTAGGTTGTTGTATTAGTAGTGAAAAAAGTGAGTCTTATAGATTCACTTTTTTTTTGGCCTTTCTGTTACCTTTGCATTATGATTTATTTATCAGTAGAGACACTTAGTAAGCATTACCTTACTATGGAAGGGCGGGAGAAATTTCTTTTTCAGGATGTTTCTTTCGGTATTGAGCCAGGACAGAAAGTAGCTTTGGTGGGAATTAACGGCTCAGGAAAGTCGACACTGCTGAAAATTATTGCTGGTAAGGAAGTACCTGACCGGGGCGAAGTAGTTTTATCACAGGGAGTGCGGATGGCGTACGCTGAACAGCAACCGCAATTCGCCGAAAAAGATACCATCGCTTCTTTCATCTATAATAGTGATGACCCAACGCTGGCGCTATTAAAGGACTACCGAAAGTTACTGCAACAAGATCCGGGCAGCGAGCGATTATCCGATTTAATTCAGCAGATTGATAGTCGCCACGCCTGGGACTACGAAAGTCAGATTGAACAGATACTAGGCCAACTGGGTGTCTACGATATTGACCGACCGGTAACTAATTTATCGGGCGGACAGCGCAAGCGGGTTGCTCTTGCTAAAGCGTTAATTGAGAAGCCTGATTTCTTAATTCTAGATGAGCCTACGAATCACCTCGATTTAGCCACCATTGAGTGGTTAGAAAACTACATCTCTGCTCAAAATATGGCATTGCTGTTGGTAACTCACGATCGCTACTTTCTGGAAAGAGTAACCAATGAAATAATGGAGCTTGATCAGGGGCAAGTTTTTCGCTATCAGGGAAACTATGCCAATTTTTTGGAAAAGAAAGCTGAGCGCATGGCCCAGCAACAGGCTACGGTAGATAAAGCCCAAAATCTGCTTCGTAAAGAATTGGATTGGATGCGGCGGCAGCCCAAAGCCCGGGGCACCAAAGCCAAGTACAGGGTAGATGCTTTTTACGATCTGCAAGACCAAGCCAATCAAAAGATAGGCCAAGATACTACTGAGCTTAGTATTCAGGGGCGGCGGCAGGGTAAAAAAATTCTAGAGATTGAGCACATCAGCAAATCCTTTGGCGACCAAGAGCTAATTGATAATTTTTCCTACGTTTTCCGGCGGAAAGATAGGATTGGAATTATTGGACCTAATGGTTCGGGGAAAAGTACGTTCTTAAATATTATTACCCAGCAACTTGCCCCCGATGAAGGACAGTTGGATATGGGTACAACTACGGTATTCGGTTACTACACCCAGCAAGAAATTAGCTTCTCGGATGATCTACGGATGATTGATGTAGTAAAAGAAATAGCTGAAGTAATTGATTTGGGAAAAGGGCAAGTGATCACTGCTTCGCAACTGCTACAACGGTTTCAGTTTTCAACGGATATGCATTACCAGCGGGTGAAAGATTTGAGCGGCGGGGAAAAGCGGCGATTACAGCTACTGCGGGTGCTCATGAAAAATCCTAACTTTCTGATTCTGGATGAACCTACCAACGATCTGGATTTAATTACGCTTAATATTTTAGAAGATTTTTTGCTTCAATTTGATGGTTGTTTAATTCTGGTTACCCACGACCGCTATTTTATGGACCGGTTGGTGGAGCACATTTTCGTTTTTGAACAAGATAGCGGATACATCCGCGACTTTCCGGGTAACTACACGGATTTGAGAGATGAGAAAGCAAGAGAAAAAGCATTAGGAAACAATGCTAAAACCACTCAAAAGTCAAAACCCACTGCTAATACAAAAGTAGTTACCGAAGAAAAGCAAGACCGAAGAGCTACTTATAATGAAAAACGCGAATACCAGCAGATAGAATCGGACATTAGCCGGCTGGAAAAAGAAAAAGCTACGCTGGAACATCAATTGAATGAACTTTCTACTTCTGGCCAGTCTAGCCATCAAGAGCTAAGCGAAACATCTCAGCAGCTAGAACAAGTAGTTAAGGAGCTAGACAAAAAATCGGATCGGTGGCTGGAGTTAGCCGAGATTATGGAACAAAGCTAAGTAGTGCGGGTTGAAACAGCGTGATAAAAAAAGTCTCTAATTCAGCACTCGCCCCGGGAAACAACTGGTTCCGGCAGCAAGGTTGGCAGCCCTTTCCGTTCCAGCAAGAAGTATGGGAAGCGTATCTGAGTGGTGAGAGTGGATTATTAAACGCGCCCACCGGAAGCGGTAAAACTTACGCCCTCTGGATTCCTTGCCTATTAGAGTTCATCCAGCAGCATCCTGAAGATTTTTCTGAGCGTTCGGCCAACGGTTTGCAAATTATCTGGATTACTCCGCTAAAAGCTTTAGCCAAAGATATTCATTCAGCAATGGAGCGAGCCGCCGAAGGCTTAGAAGTTCCTTGGCGAGTAGCTGTTCGCAGTGGCGATACT
>NZ_JBARYM010000526.1:0-7158 GCF_049647865.1 Tunicatimonas sp.
TTAGCTGCTTGCGAAGTGCTTTCCCCTAGATGAGTCATACTGTGAACAATGGCCCCGGCCGATAGAAACAACCCCGCTTTAAAACTAGCGTGGGCAACTAAATGAAAAAAAGCGGCCTGATAGGCACCAGTTCCTACTCCTATCATCATATAACCTAATTGAGATACTGTTGAGTAGGCCAGCACTTTCTTAATATTATGTTGCATTAGCGCCGAAATAGCGGCAATGAGGGCGGTGCTACTGCCAATAATGGCAATAGTGGTTAGTGTAGTTGTATCTAATAAAACAAATACCCGCAACAGTAGATAAACTCCGGCAGCTACCATAGTAGCAGCGTGCAGCAATGCTGAAACCGGCGTCGGCCCTTCCATAGCATCGGGTAACCAAGTGAACAGGGGAAATTGGGCTGACTTTCCAATAGCACCCAGCATTAGGCCTAATCCAGCTACCGTGAGCCAGCCGATAGGAGCGGCATTCTCGATCAATAAATTATTTACCCGAAAATAGCTGAGCCAAACGCCCTCATCCGTAAAAACGGATTGCTGCATAAGTTGCTCCAGAATCTGCAGGTCTAGCGTTCCAAATTGTGACCATAGCACTAACAAACTGATAATAAAACCCACATCACCCACTCGGTTCATTAGAAAGGCTTTGGTGCTGGCTTGTATAGCTGCCGGGCGACGGTGCCAAAAACCGATGAGCGCGTAAGAAGATACTCCCACTAATTCCCAGAAGAAAAAGATGAGTAGCAAATTATCCATTACTACAATGCCTAGCATAGAAAAGGTGAACAAACCTAGTAGTGCAAAGTAGCGAGTGTACTTCTCGTCGTGCTCCATGTAGCGGATGGAGAATACATGAACCAGCCAGGAAATCAGCGTGACTACTACTAGCATCAGGGCCGCTACCCGATCAATATGGATTCCTATAGTAAACGGATAAGAAAAAGCAGCTACCGGAATCTCAAACCAGATAGTACGACTATGCAGTGGCTCCCCCCACCAAACCCAATAGAAGATAAAACCCGTGGCTAACATTGATCCTAGCATAAAGCCGGAAGCAACCCAGCCTAACAATTCGCCTTTTTTTTGTGATAAGAAAATAAGCCAGATAAAATTGAGCAAAGGAATAGCCAGCACTAACAGAGCTAATAAAGTGCCGTTGTTTAAGGGGATGGGTTGGTATAAGGCGGTGTAATCCAAAGGGGGTTGGTTTGCTAACGCCAAAACTACGGGCGTAAAACCAAAAAAAAAACCCTAAATGCAATTGCTTCTAGGGTTTCTAAGTCAGTAGGTAGACTGATATGAAGAAATATATTCTCTAGACTAACTCGTTAAAGGCTTCAGCAAAGTATTCCATGTCTTGCATAGTGCCAATACTAACCCGGCACCATTCTTTGTTGTCGAAGCTCCACGAACGCACACTAACCCCCCGCTTCAGCATATCTTGCCGGAATTGCTCACTGTTGGTCCGCAGCGGAAATAATACAAAATTCGTGGTAGAAGGAATATGCTCATAACCTGCATCCGCCAAGGTTTTTAGCAAGAACCCTTTTGATTTCTGGTTCATTTTCTTGGCGTAGGCGTGATATTCGGTATCCTGAAAAGAAGCGATCGCTGCCGCTGCCGATGGACTGGAAATATTACCTGCGCTGTTGCTATATAAGCTCATCGTAGCAATTGCATCTGGCTGCGCCAGGGTATAACCAATGCGCAATCCAGCAAAAGCGTGTAACTTAGAAAAGGTACGAGCGATAATGACATTGTACCCATCGGCTACCAAATCAGCCATCGAGTATTTCTTAGGATCAGAGGTGTAGTCAATGTAGGCTTCGTCCACGAATACTGGTTTCTTTTTAGAAACTTCCTTGCAAAAAGCGCGTAGTTCATCCGGGTCGCATACTGTTGCAGTCGGGTTATTCGGATTGCAAATATATACTAAGCTGTGATCGTCGGACACTGAATCCGCCAATCGATCAAGGTCGTGCACGTAATCTTTCGTCAATGGCACCGTATCCCATTCGGCGCCTAGTGCTTGAGACCGGCGGATGAGTGACATATAGGTCGGATCAGCCGATAGAATTTTTCCGCCTTTCTGACCGTACGCCAGCGAAGCCGCCAGCAGTAATTCGGTAGAACCGGCCCCCAGCATTATTTGGGTAGGTCGTTTTCCCCAGCGAGTTTCTTCCACCTCGGTTAGCTCAAAGTGCTCCGCTAGTAGCTCGGCAAACATCGTTTTGCTTTCTCGCCCGTAGCGAAAACTGGTATCAATTTCGCCCATCAGTGCTTCTTTCGCCTTCTTGCTGGGCCCAAATGGATTTTCGTTGGATGAAATACGGGCTTTCAACTTAGGCATTTTCGCTAATAAAGCGACTTCGTCATCGTAAGGAGCATACAAGCGGGCGGCAACCTGATTGGAAGCTTGGGCAAAGTTGGTTGGCAAAGTACTACTTAACCCTAACCCTCCGGCTAAGAGAGCACTAGATTTTAACCAATTTCGGCGGTTCATTGCGGTTTGCATAGTGGTGGCAGGTAGTAAGTACTATTTAGAATAATTATCGGATGCTATCGTAAAGATATGATAGTTTTAGTATGCAAAACAAGTTTATTGCAAAATAAAATTCTGAGTTTATAATAAACTACTTATAGTTTGTTATTAGCTATGCTCAATTTAAGGTAGATTACACCGGGTAAGGGGTTATCGTAATACGATGATATTTCCCAAAAACCTAAGGCATAGTAAAGCTTCCGCGCTGACTTCATTTGCTCTAAAGTATCAAGCACTATCTCAGTATAGCCTAATTTTTTGGCTTCCTGAATAATTTGCTCCGCCAGTGCTCTCCCGATGCCCTTGCCCTGAAACTCAGCCGGAACGTAGAGTTGCTTCATCTCACCCACCGAATCGCTAAACTGACGCACTCCTACACAGCCAACCACGGCATTTTCTACTCTGGCTAATAATAGTTTTCCATATTGTCCGCCGTACATCTAAGGAAGAGATGCCAACTCTTGGTCAAAATTTTGGTAGCATAAATCTACTTTCAGCCAATCGGCATATTCGCGAAATAGACGAGCAGCATGCCGGAAATCTTCTTCCGTTTGGGCAACTTGCATTTTGTAGTTAGTAGCTAATTCTGCCATAGGTCAATCTTTTATTCTCACTAAAAGTAGCCCAACTCAAGGGATAGTTCAATGCATTTCGTAAGCTTGTAGTCGACTATGTGTGGCATCCACTTTATCATCGCTAAAAAAAATACCTCTCATCCGGTTCAAGCAGTACTACACCGAATGATGAAAGTTAGCGCCTACCGGGGACCAGATGCTACTCAGACTTTACACTGGTCAGGGCACCAACAACAAATATTTCTAGGTAGTCAGCGGCTAAAGATTACTGATTTGGACGATCGGGCTAATCAGCCAATGATTTCAGCCGACGACCGCTACGCCTTATTGTACAATGGCGCACTGTACAACTATTCTGAACTACGTAATCAGCTTCTGACCCGAGGAGAGACATTCACTACTCAATCAGATACGGAAGTGGTGCTTAAGATGCTAGTATGGCAGGGGGAAGCCGCTTTAGCTCAATTGGAAGGAATGTTTGCGCTAGCACTTTACGACCGAAAAAAAGAGAAAATACTACTGGCGCGTGATCCGTTTGGCATAAAGCCATTGTACTATGCGGAGAACGAACATTTTTTTATAGCTTCTTCTTCTTCTCAAAGTATCTTTGCCTCCGGCCTAATATCCACTCAGTTAGACACCTCGCAAATCGATCATTATTTTTGTTTTCGCTACCCACAGAAGGGCCACACGTTATACCAAGGAATCTGCGCTTTACCGGAAGGAACTCATCTAACTTTTGTACCCTCGTCAACTATCCAGCAGCATGCGTTTACCACAAATTCTAAAGAGGCAAATAATGTAACACGCGACGAAGCAGAAGTGCAGAATAGAGTAGAAGATTTGTTGAAAGATTCAGTACTTCGTCACCTAACAGCCGATGTATTCAGCGGATTATTCCTAAGTGGAGGAGTAGATTCTACCCTGCTACTGGCACTCATGAAGGAAGTTGGCGTTCCACCGGTTCCCACTTTTTCTATTGTGAATGATGCTCAGGAGAAGCACTTTGGTACCGAAGATTATCGCTACGCTCAGCAAGCAGCCCAGCAGTTCGGCAGCTACCACCGAGAAGTACCACTGACGCTATCACTTTTTGAAGAGCATTTTGAGAAATTTGTTCAGCAACTGGATCAGCCAATTGGGGACAGTGGAGCTATGATGACGTATTTACTTTCCCAGGAAGCCCAGCAATATGTGAAAGTAGTGCTCTCCGGAGCGGGAGCCGATGAGTTATTCGGCGGGTATAATCGTCATCAGGCGTACTATCAGTATCTCAAGCACTATTCCCTCTTCAAATGGCTCGCTAAGCCTAGTAAAACGCTGTCATCGGTACTACCTACGGGCTATAGTAATCTGTTGCGTAAACCATTTCGTTTGTTTAAAAAGTTTGCTCAGTCGCTGTCAGATGATCCCCCCACTACTTTTCTTCAGTTTGTTACATTGTCTGGACTAAAGGATTGCCCTTCATCAATTTCGGAATACCACTTTCGCCCTGAAAAAGATTTTATAGAAGAGCATTTATCTTTCGCTCTTCAGCACGACCAGCAACATTACCTAATAGAAGACGTGCTTCAGATGAGCGACACTAGCAGCATGGCGCACAGCCTGGAACTGCGAGTTCCCTATTTAGATGCACCCCTGGCTCATTATGTACAGTCACTTCCAGCAGTTTTTCGCTTAAAGCACGGACGAAAGTGGATTCTACGAAATCTATTAGACCAGTACGGTGGAAAGCCATTCACTCGCCGCGCGAAAGAAGGATTCGGGCTTCCGTTTGGTCATTGGTTGAAAGAAAAAAGATCAACCATTATTCGCCAGCATTTGGAAGACCATCAACTACCCATATACGAATTTATATCTTTTAATAAAGTAGACCGGCTACTTACAGCACACCAAAGGGGTTACCAAGATCATAGCGCGGAATTGTGGTCGGTAATGCTCTTATCAGCTTGGCTGAGCAACCAGAATTTTTAGAAAAATTTCATAGATAATTTATTCAACAAAGAAGATTACACTTCGTTAATTGAATGCCTACGTAATGACGCGTCAAAACTTACCTGTTTGACGTAGCAAGAGCAAAGCCTCATTAGGCAACTAATAGAAATCCTTGTATTTTACGTTTTTAATTTTTCCTTCCAGCATATGCACGTTCTCTACATCCACCAGTACTTTAAAACTCCCGAAGAGGGAGGTGCCATACGATCATACTATTTGGCTAAGGGACTGGTTGATGCTGGACACAAAGTGACAGTGCTTACTTCTCATAATGAACTTGTTTATAAGAAGATGCTGGTAGATGGTATTTTCGTACATTACCTTCCGGTTCCCTACACTCAGAGCTTCTCTGCCCGAAAGCGCATCCAGGCCTTTCTTTGGTTCGCTTGGTATGCCTGTCGGAAAGCATCTTTATTTAAAAACGTAGATCGAGTCTACGCCACGTCTACTCCACTTACGGTAGGGTTAATTGCTGGGTACTATCGCCGACGGTACCGTATTCCTTTTTTATTCGAGGTTCGGGATTTGTGGCCTGAGGCGCCCATTCAGATGGGGCTTTTTCGGAATCGCTGGCTTCAACAATACCTTCGCCTTTGGGAAAAGCGCATCTATCAGCAGGCCCAGGCTTTAGTAGCTTTATCACCCGATATTGAGCGTCATATCCGACGCATCGTTCCTCATAAGCCGATCCACCTCATTCCTAACATGGCCGACTGCCAGTTCTTCCGCAAGTCGGAACGCAATATATACCACGAGGTGCAGTTCGGGGTAGAAAATAAGTTTGTGGTCACCTACTTTGGGGCGATTGGTAGGGTAAACCAGCTAGCGTATCTGCTTGATGCAGCGGAGGCTTGTCAGCGAAAAGGATTATTAGAGGTACAATTTCTCATAGTTGGACAAGGTAGCGAGTTACCGTACATTAAGAAGAGTGTCGAAGAGCGAAATATTAGTAATGTTACGTTTGTCGATCATCAGAATAAGTACGGTTTACTGTCGGTACTTAATATTACCGATGCGGTGTATATTTCGTTTGCTAACCACCCAATTTTGCAGTCAGGTAGCCCTAATAAGTTTTTTGATGCGTTAGCTGCCGGAAAAATGTGTATCACTAACACTTCCGGCTGGATTGCCCAGCTGATAGAAAACAACCACTGCGGTATTTATGCATCGCCTCAACATCCTGATAAGTTGGTATCGCAATTAGCCCCTTTTGTTACTGATCGGACTTTACTAGAAGTATGCCAAAATAATGCGCGGGACTTAGCTGAGCGAGAGTTTAGCAGGGAAAAACAAGTCGAGACTTTGCGTAATATATTAGAGCCTGCCAGCCAGCCGGTGAAAGCTACGGCCTATACTTCGCTTGTATAAAAATCTGGCGCGCATCACCTTCTCCCATTACTTGCGTAAGATTTTTATCTGCTTTCTCACTGTAGTTCTGAATAATCTGCCACCCCAGCCAACGTCCCACTCGCCCCGGAATTTTCGCATTAATTTCTACTACACTAGGTCGTTCTCCTACATAACGGGGTATCACGGTATGGCTGGTTTCGTACAGTAGCTCGTTATCGATCAGGTGCGACCAGATCATTTGCGTATTCTCCGTTATAATATTCATTCCTGGTTCATCGTAGCCCGCAATAAGCGTATCGGGTAGGCAGGGCATCACCTGCTGCATAAAATAGTAGCTCTTACCGTAGTAAATCATCTCAGCCAACAGGCTATTATCTTCTCGGTTCGTATTATTGAATTTATCAGAAAGAATCATCATGCTACTGGGAACGATGTACTCAGGGCGATAGCGAGTGAGCATGTAATCGTGTATTTGAGGACGAAACCGCGCTTCATCGCCTAAGAAAAAATCTAAACTGATGACAATCAAACTATCACTCACCAACAGATCACTGCCCATGCTGCCCAGTCCGGTGAAGGTGGTGTAGATCTTAGGTGGCTGAAAACTAGGGTAGTAATATTTTATGTACCGGAAGGCTTGCTCAAAATCAGTTTCTAAACTCTCGATATTAGAAAATACAGCCTTCGTTTG
>NZ_JBARYM010000527.1:0-2303 GCF_049647865.1 Tunicatimonas sp.
ACTGAACGCTATCTATATTTTGTAAAAGATGGAATTCAAAAATCATACTACTTAAATGAAGGGAAGCAACATGTTATGTTTTTTGCCTATGCACCTTCATTTAGCGGTATAGTAGAATCGTTTTTTACACAAACACCTTCCAAATACTATCTTGAAACGATTACGGACAGCACATTCTTACGAATACCTTACGCTAAACATGCTCAGTTAATAAAAGAGCATAGGGAACTTGAAACCCTATTTAGAATCATCACAGAACAGTTTTTAATGGGTATTATCGAAAGACATCACCAATTAATGGCTTTCAACACCGAAACTCGGTTTAAAAAATTTGCAAAAAGAAGTCCGCATTTGATAAATATGGTTTCACAGAAAGATATTGCTTCATATCTACGAATCGACCCCACAAACTACAGTAAAATAATCAATACAGTTAAAATTTAGGAAATCTTGGTTTTTACCAAGAATAGAGTCTTTAATCTGTTGCAATTTTGTCTCATCATGTAATTAAAACAGAATGATGAAATTAATAAAGCACGCATTGATTATTGGATTGACCATATTCTCAATCCAAAGCAATGCACAACAAATTTAAAGTACTACTATGACAAATCAAGAAATTGTAACCAAGTTTTTAAATGGTTTTAATAACCCAGAACAGATTCAAGAATCTTTGGCTTTATTGGCAGATGGCTATAAGTTTAAGAACCCAATGGTTGAACTCAATTCTAAAGAAGAATTTATTGCATTAGCCAAACAAATTGGTGCTGTAATTACAGGAATAGAGATTATAAATATTGCCGAAAACGGAAATTGGATAGCTGTCTCCTATGATTTTAAATCATCTGTAAAAGGTCTAGAATCAAACGCTGGAACTGAATGGTTTAGGATTGAAGATGGACTTATAAAAGAATCAAATCTGATATATGACACTGCTGAATGGAGAAAATTTTATGCGCAAATGAAAGAATAAAAACTATTGCCAACAAGGTATAAAAGCAATAGCGGTTTGGGTACACTCTCAAACCTTTTTTGCTTTTCAAAGTATCTTGCTACTCGTAAGCTAAGTACATTTCATTCGCTACTGCTCTAATACTAAACGTTACCAATAATAATCAGCACGATTCTGAGTAAAACTGTCTCTCATATTAAATAAAAGTGGTAATCAGAAAGATGAGACTAATCGCGGTGGTAGCCAGAATGATCGTTCCCACACTATGCGATTGATATCCTTGCTTGATATTCATTCCGGTAAGCTGAGTCATAGCCCAGAAAAAACTATCGTTAGCGTGCGAAGGTGCCGTAGCCCCGGCTCCGGTAGCCAATACGGTGAATACCCGCAGTGTAGGAGTATCTAGTCCCAAAGATGGTAGTAGGGGAGCAACAATGGAAGCGGTGGTGACGAGTGCCACGGTAGAAGAACCTTGTGCCCCCTTTAGTGCTAAGGCCATCAGGAAAGGTAAAAACAAACTAAGGTTTCCCCCGCTAATACTATCACTTACCAAGTCAGCAATGCCAGAGTTTTGTAGCATCTTCCCAAAAACTCCTCCAGCACCCGTAATTAGAATAACTGGTGCAGCAATCACAATGGCTTCCCCAAACCATCCGCTCGCTGATAGCAGCGACTTATCAAATTTTGCCGGAAGCATAAATGATAAAAATGCTCCAATCAGCAGAGCAATTACCGGACTACCCAAAAAGGATAGAACAGTAGTAAATGTATTTTCTCCGAAAGGCTGAGTGGGGTACTTGGCGATAGAATTCAGGACGATGAGTACCAGTGGAACGATAATCGGTAGAAAGCACTTGCCCAGCGAGGGGTATTTCTTTTCTTCGGTAGTCTTTTCAACTTCAGCAAACTGGGGAATAAGGTTAATTCGAGAGGCAAAATATTTGGCGTAGAAAAAGCAGGGAATGAGTGAGCTTAAGCTAATGATTAGTCCCCAGAAGATCACCATACCTAGATCAGCACCCAGAATTCCGGCAGCAGCAATTGGACCCGGAGTTGGTGGCACCAATGAGTGACTGGCGGTGATGCCCATCGTTAAGGCAATAGTGGTAGCTGCGAACGGAAGTTTGCCTTTAAACGATAGCGATTTATTAATGGGATTAAGCATAATAAAGGTGCTATCCCCAAATACCGGAATAGACAGAATGTAGCCGGTAATCATCATGGCTAGCATCACCGATTTCTCCCCGATCCAAGCCAGTATTTTTTGAGCGATAACGAATGCGCCGCCCGTCTTTTCTAAGAAAGTACCGATAATTACTCCTAGCAGAATTAACAAGCCAATACTGACCAA
>NZ_JBARYM010000528.1:0-2278 GCF_049647865.1 Tunicatimonas sp.
ATTAAGTGTGATGATGTAAACTTTCCTGCAACATAGGGTGGTTACGGGCCACCAAAGGTGCTTTCGCTAAGTTGCCCAGTACTACAAATAGGAAAGCCGATAAATAAACCATCGCCAATCCAATTTCAAGAATACCAAAGCTTCCATTTTCTTTCAAAACTCCGGGGGTTACCATTAGGTAAAAATCCAGCCAGTGCCCGACTAGCACTACTACACAAACGACCTTAATAATTATCGTATGTCGTTTGGAATCCCTCGTCATAAAAACCAGGAAGGGGAAGAAGAAGTTCATGATAAGATTAATGAAAAAGATAGGCGAATAATAGTCGCTACTTAATCTTTCTACGAAGTAAATTGTCTCTTCTGGAATGTTGGCATAGTAGATTAAAAGGAACTGGCTAAACCATACGTAGGTCCAGAAAATGCTAAACGCAAACACGAATTTTCCTAAGTCATGCAAGTGGCTAGAGTTGATGATTGTTAGGTAGCCAGCCTCTCGTAAAAAAACCACCATTAGTGTGATAGCGGCCAGCCCCGATACAAACCAACTAGCAAAAACATACCAACCGAACATCGTGCTAAACCAGTGCGTATCAATAGATAGCACCCAATCCCAGGCGGAAGTTGAAGAAGTTACGGCAAATATGATGATAAAGATGGTAGAGTATTTAACCATTTTATGGAAATGGCTTACTCCGCCCAATTTATCTTCCGCTAGCGACTCTTTGCGAATGTAGCGGTACATCATGTACCAGAGCGCAAAATAAAGCACCATTCTACCTAAGTAAAATGGAACATTTAAATACGCCTGCTTACCCGCGATGATATAATCATAACGAGGATCATTTTCATCATATAAGTAGCTGTGGGTCCAGTGGAATAAGTTGCTATGCGCTAGCCAAGCTACTACGAACACAACTAACATTAGCACTCCGGCATACGGTAACCACGCGCCGAAGGCTTCAGGAATACGTTTTATTGATGCTGACCAACCTGCTTGAGCTGCGTACTGAAAGGCAACGAAAAATAAGCCAATCACCGCTAAGCCAGTGAAGTACACGTTATTAATCCATAGATTAGTGAACAGCCGTTCGTACCAGTGAAATTCACCGTGGCCCTCTCCACCGTGAGCTCCCTCAGCGGCGGCTCCGGCAACTTCGGCTTCATGACCGTGGCCTCCGCCCCAAATCATCAGGTAGAGTACACCTATCGCGAATAAAACCGCTCCAACTACTCCAATAATGGTAAGTTGCTTTTTAATATCGCTAGTAAATTGGAAGTATTCTTCCTGTACATTTTCTGTAGTCGAGTGAGTCGCCATACGTTTATTTTAGTCGATTACTGTTGTTGCAAAGTTTGTACGTACCGCACAATTTTCCATCGTTCGGCAATTTCCATTTGCGAACCGTGTGCGTTCATTCGCCCTCTTCCCCAAGTGATTGTGTGGAATATGTGCCCTTCGGTCATATCTACGTACCGTCCTTTATTGTAAGCCGGAACTCCCAGATAAACTTCAGCAACAGGTCCGTTACCCTGACCAGCACCACCGTGACAGGGGTAGCAAAACTTTGTATATAACGTTCGCCCTTCAGCTAGAACCGCTTCGGTAGAGTCTATAGGGTTTTTCAGAATTCGTGAAGCTAGTTCAATACTATCGGGCGGAATTCGGTAAGGTAAAAAGTCATTAGGATTCCGACGAACCGTATTCGCGGGTGGTACTCTTGAATTCATCCGATACGGATTGTTAGGGTTAGAATTGTAGAACTCCCCTACCCCATTGTCTATTGAGCTTAGCCAGGAACCTTCATCAGTATCGGTAATCTGAGAAAGTGGCTCGTAAGGCGTTGTATGGTACATTTGCGGGGCGTACTCTAAACCTTGAAAGTTACCATTAGCCTCACAGCCAGCTAGAGCCACAATCAGAATAAGTAAAAAACCCACCGTACCGCAGTAGTTTAAGTAATGCTTCATATTTCTAGTTATGCTTTTCATTTACTTCTATAGCTCCTGCATTTACCAACGTTTGCTTTATTTCAGCGGTATCAATTTTATTCTTCTTTAGATCAATCGCCATAATGTATTTGTCATCGGTAGCCCGAAGGTCAAATATTTTCGCTTTTCCGTAAGGGCGCAGGTCGCTAATTATCATAAATACCCCTACCATGCCAAGAGCCGATAATAGTACCGTAAGCTCAAAGGTCACCGGAAAAAAGGTAGGAATTGAGGTATAATTCTTCCCACCAATAATCATTGGCCAGTCAATACCCATCATATAAAA
>NZ_JBARYM010000529.1:0-1729 GCF_049647865.1 Tunicatimonas sp.
GGTACAGAGTTATCAAAAGACTCTATACTCTCACTGCATTTTGAAAAAGTGGGTGGAATAGATCAATGGAAGCAGCTTAGAAGCTACTATGTGAAGCAAAGCAGCTTTTTTGCCCCAGCTTTTCTGCCACCACACAAACGCTCATTGGGAGATCAATCAATAGGATATAAGAATGTATTTTGCCAATGGCCCAATCTGCAACGAGTTGAAATGTACGATAACAACGGACAGCTAGGCCGAGCGTTCGTCACTACTCATAACGAGGCAAAAATGTATGATTACAATCTAGGAAAAGAGCATATACTTCCTGAAGAGTTTAGTAAAGAGGTTTTGTACAATAGCTCTCTTCATCATATAGGAGCTACTCTTCATCTTCTACGTGCCCATGAAAAAGACAGTATAGAGTATAATGGGGAGATAGTATTTGGTGGGAAGAGATGTCATATGTTCCGAATAAATATATATAGTCCCTCGACTTCTAACACAAAGCTCGTCATCTATCTAGATGTTGACACTTATCTAATCCATGCAACTTCAAATACAAAGTCCATTGAGAAGCATAAAATCTACTCTGACTATCAGAATGTAGATGGGTTTGTGGTTCCTCACACTAATGTTTCTTATGACAAAGGAGTAATATTCGAGGAATATAAAATACTAAAAACCGAAATTAATAGCGAGGTAGATAACCTACTCTTTGAGATTTGGTAGGCTGTATATTTCTCGCCTGTCTTTAGGTTGACGAGGTGTGAAGGAAAAATCTTCCGATTGTTGTTAAGTAGAATTGGATACTTTGTATACTTTTTTCTGGCAAGAACGCGTTTTATAAATGGATTTGGTCGGTGGTGTTTCGCCGTTGATCGACATATTTCGTATCTTTAAAAAATTTCGAGATACCTATGATGAGAATAAACAGTTTTGGGCTTGCTTCTTTGGTTCTGTTAGCGATACTAACGGCCTGTAATCCTGGCAAGCGGGCGTTGATTAAGGGCTACAATAGTTTTGATGGAGGTGATTACAATATAGCCATTGAACAGTATCGGGTAGCTATGGACAACGGAGTGGAAGTGGGTGAATCTAACTACCGGATTGCCGAAGCTTATCGCCTAAGTAATCGGTTGGCGGAAGCCGCGCCTTACTACGAGGCAGCTATTGATATGGGAGTTGCCGATACGGCAGCGGTGTTTCACTATGCTTTGGCTCTCAAGCAAAATGGCGAATACGAACAGGCTAAAGAACAGCTAGACGAATACTTAAAACTATCGCGCGATAGTGTGCTGGAATATACCGAGTGGGCCAACCAGGAAATTGCTAACCTAAATAACTTAGATAGCATTCTGGTAAAAGATGAATATTTTGAGATTGAACCGGTAGCTTCAGTTAATACTGAAGAGGCTGAGTACGCTCCTATTGCTCATCGAGGGTCACTTTATTTTACCTCTTCACGAGGCAGTGAAAAAGTTTACAAAGCTACCGGAACTGGATTTACCAACATCTTTAAAGCCCCAATTCAAAATGATCAGGTGCTGGCGGAACAGGCGAATACGTTGGGAGCTGAGTTTGCCAGCGAAGCCGTTAATGAAGGGGTTATTACTTTTTCGCCCAACGGAAAAATGATGGTATTTGCCCGCGGAAACAGCGGCAAAAAGAAGGGTACCCGCGATGTAAATCTTTATATGTCGCATTATCAAAAAGGTAAGTGGACCACACCCGAAATTCTAAGCATCAA
>NZ_JBARYM010000530.1:0-2116 GCF_049647865.1 Tunicatimonas sp.
TAGCTACCTCCTCATGTGCCGAAGCGATGCGGTATATCCAAGAGCATCCTGACAGGATTGATTTGGTTTTCACGGATTTGGAAATGGGTGAGTACTCAGGATTGGATATCCTTCAGGCACTAGAAAACTCATCTACCAAAGGGTACTTGATCACCGGTTCATCCATCACCCATGACCAGATTTCCGCTAAGGCGCTAATCCAATTGCTGTACAAACCCGTTAGCCCAGCTGCTTTCACGAAGGCAGTTGAGCAATACCTCGAGTTATACTAATTAGTAAATACTCATGATGAACAGCCTAATGTTATAGGAATAAATTGGTCATTCCCTAAAACCAGTCTCTAGGTTTAGACTAAGATATTAGTTTTGTCTTCGGTTCAATAGGAGTGTTTTTTCGGGATCTAGCTTGCTCTCCAACTATATCCATTCTTCAGTTATTGTTCACTGGTGACCACTAATTTGTCACCCATTTGCAGACTACTATGTTATCGTAGAACAAGGTAGGGATCGTATAGAGAACCCCGAGTCAGCTAAGCCAAGACTACTGCTAACATCCAGTCAAGAATTCTATCAAGGTAGGTTGCACTTATCTTGAGCATCGCGTAGCTTTGACGACATGGCGAAAGCAGAATCCCAGCAATTAGACTACAAGCAACAGTGGCAGGATAGTCATTTGGCCACGTTGTGTGCATTTGCTAATACTGAAGGGGGAACGATTCATTTGGGCAAAGACGACCAGGGACAACCGGTACGATTAGAAAATCCGAAGAAACTACTAGAGATGCTGCCGGGTAAAATCATTCAGAAGTTGGACATTTATCCTCGCTTGGATATTCATGATGAAAGTTCCAACCCGTATATCGCTATCATGGTAGAAGCCTCACCGCTACCCGTGGCGTTGAATGGTAAATATTACAGGCGCGTTGGTAGCACTAACCAAGAATTGAAAGGCCAGACATTGGCGCAGTTCCTAGTAGCCCGCAGCGGTAATCGCTGGGATGATCAGGCGGAACCCCGAGCAAGAGTGGCCGATTTAGATCGTGAGACCTTAAAACGATTCCAACGGCTGGCCAGCGAGCGGTTGCCCTCCATTCAGGGCGAACCCCTGAAAACCGATAAGGACATCTTAGCCCTGCTAGGAAAGCTGGAACTGACCGTCGGTAAGACGCTTAAACGAGCTGCTATTGTGCTATTTGGTAAAAATCCGCAGGCCCTCTATGACGCAGCTTATCTAAAAATTGGCTTATTTGCTACAGATACTGAGTTGTTATCCGACGATCACATCAAGGGCAACGTATTTCAGCAAGTGGATCAAGCCTTAGACGTATTACGGTTAAAATACTTAGTGCCTAAAATATACTACGAAGGCATCGTTCGGAAAGAGAAAGCCGAGTACCCCGAAACTGCCTTACGAGAAGCGATCATCAATGCCCTAATACATCGGGATTATGCCGGTGACATATTGCAGATCAGTGTCTATGACGATAAAATGATTTTGTGGAACCAAGGAACTCTACCCGATGCACTTTCAGTAGAAGACTTACAACGCAAGCATCCTTCTCGGCCACGTAACCGCTTGCTGTCGGATATCTTCTACAAAGCAGGCTATATTGAGTCCTGGGGTAGGGGTACCCTAGCAATTCTGCAAGATTGTGAGCGGGCGGGGCTACCTACCCCTCAATTTCGCGAAGCATTCGGGGGATTCGAAGTCACCTTCTTCAAAGATGGCCTCACCGAGGAAAAACTCGCCAAGCTGCCCCTCAATGAACGGCAACGAAAGGCTATTCACTATATTAAAGAGCGTAGCCGGATTACTAACAAGAATTATCAACAGTTGAACCAGTGTTCGCGTAATACGGCCAGCAATGACCTAAAAGAGCTCATTGAACTTGGTTTAGTGATACAAGCGGGTAGGAGAGGGGCTGGTTCCTATTACGTGCTCTCCTGATGCTTCAGCCCATTGCACAAGAATTGCACAAATTGCACAATAGGGTAAGAACAATATTCATGTAGTTTTTAACGCTAAGGGGCAAAGCTATTGAAAATCAAATAGTTATAACATGCTTGATTTTACTTATAAATAACTTTAAGGGCAAAATGATATCATCTTACCAAGC
>NZ_JBARYM010000531.1:0-11280 GCF_049647865.1 Tunicatimonas sp.
GAAAAAAAGTGACTATATAAAGTATAATTAGTTACTTAAGTCAGTTTGCCGTCTGCTTAATCATAAAATGTTCGGCAAAATTGAATAAATCACTCTCCTTAAATGCTCCACCTATAATTTGTAGTCCTATAGGTAATTCTTTTTGAGTATGACCTACTGGAACTGAAATAGCGGTGACTCCAGCAATAGAAGCCTGTACAGTAAATAAATCTGCCAAATACATTTCAATAGGGGTTGCTCTTTCGCCTAATCTAAAGGCTGGGGTTGGAGTTGTAGGCAGCACAATAAAGTCATATTCTTCTAATAGATTACGTGTGGCATTTTGCAGCAAACGGCGTACTTTCTGAGCCTTCGTATAATAAGCATCGTAGTAACTTGCACTAAGCACAAACGTTCCCAGCATAATTCGTCGTTGCACCTCTTCTCCAAACGCTTCAGCTCGAGTTTTCTTGTACATAGATTCCATTGTATTACTTTCATCACTACGGTACCCGTAGCGAACACCATCGAAGCGAGAGAGATTAGAGCTGGCCTCAGCCATTGTTAAAATGTAATAGGTAGGCAAGACATACTCTAATAACGAAAAGTCAACGGGAGATACAGTATGGCCTTGCTTCCGAAGCTGCTCGAGTGCTTGTTCGGTTTTCTCTTTTACATCCGGGTGTATTCCCTCGTGATCTAGCGTATTTTGCAAGTAAGCAATTTTGCGAGATTTAGGTCGGGCAGAGAGTAGTTTGCTATAGGCCGGAACAGGTTGTTGAGATGCAGTACTATCGTATTCATCTGGTCCAGCCATAATTTCGGTAAGTAGAGCAGCATCTTCTACGGTATGAGTAAGCGTGCCGATAACATCGAAGGAAGAGGCATAGGCAATTAATCCGTAGCGAGAAATGCGAGAATACGTGGGCTTCATACCAACTAGCCCGCAGAAAGCAGCCGGTTGGCGAATTGAGCCGCCGGTGTCTGAACCCAAAGAAGCGGTACACATATGCGCTTGTACCGCTACGGCCGAACCACCCGATGAGCCGCCGGGTACATACTCAGGGTCCGCCGCATTTCGAGTAGGGAAGAAGGATGAATTTTCCGTAGATGAGCCCATAGCAAATTCATCACAATTTTGCCGACCAATGATGATCACATCTTCATCGAGTAAGCGCTGTACGGCGGTGGCGTTGAACTGCGATTTAAAGCTATTTAAAATCTGGCTTCCGCCTTGTAAAGAATGATCCTGATGGCAAAGCACATCTTTAAGACCAATGACCATTCCAGCTAAGCGTCCGGCAGTTCCTAGCTTTAGCTTACGGTCTACGTCGGAAGCCTGAGCGAGAGCTTCATCTTCGTATACTTCTAAAAATGCTCCGAGATGTTGTTTATCGCGAATATTGGCGAGATAATGTTGTACCACTTCCTGACAAGAAATAGCAGCATCTTGCAGTAGTTGCCGAATGTCGCGAAAAGAAGTGAATGACGGTAAGTTACGACTTGGTAGTGGTGGTGTTTCGGCTTCCTTCTTCAATTTCGTCCTTAATTTCTTTGGTAGCATCTTTAAATTCTCGAATACCACGACCTAGCCCTTTGGCTAGCTCGGGAATACGCTTGGCCCCAAAGAAAATAAGTAATACTAAAACTATCAAGAGAATTTCCCAGCCACCTAGACCACCTATGAATGCAAAATTGGTCATCATATTAAAATTTTTTGTGATAAACTACATTTCTAGCTAAACGCTAAATATAACGAATAAATGCGTATGCTTTCTTATATCTGTAAACTAATGCTCTACTGGCTAAAGAAATTTAGTAGTGAAAAGTTCAGAAACAGTATTACAATATTTATGTGTTGTAGAGTTTTGAGTAGCATTAGCGAGAAACTTTAAACCCTGAACTCAACACTCAGACCTTTAACACCGAAACACGCTATTTTCTCTGTAGCCAAGGCTCGGGGTTGAGCTTTTGTTGATTGTGCCAGATTTGAAATTGTAGAGCAGAAATGCCGTCGGAATCAGTATAAACCATGCCTACGGGTTCTTCGGCTCGTACTGCTTGACCTTTGCGAACGTTTACATCTTTTAGGCGAGAATAAACGGTGAAATATTCCCCGTGCTGCATAATGATGGCCTTGCTGTTTCCGGGGCCAGGAATGGGAGTGATAGCAATTACAACTCCATCAAACACGGCTTTCACTCTGGCATTCTGATTGGTTTGAATATCTACGCCGTCGTTGGGTACCAGAATATTCTTCATAACCGGATGCGGATTGTTACCAAAACGTTGCGAGATAAACCCACTGTTGACCGGCCATAGCAGTTTAGATTTATTGCTGGCAAACGAAGTAGATAATTCTTCTTTCGATGTATTGAGTGCTACTGCGTTCTCAGTATTATTTTTAGCACTTTCCTCTATTTCTTCTTTAATGAGCTTCGCAATTAGGCGTTCTAGGCGTTGCACATCGTTGCGGCGCATTGCTACCTCCTTTCGAAGTTGCGTTTCCTTTTGGTTCAGGTCGCGGATAAGGGCGCGTTGTTTAGTCTTCAGCGCAATTAAATCTTGATTGGCAATCACCTGTTGATCTAATAGAACTTGCTGCTCCATTCGCTTACTTTCAATGGTTTCTCGTTGGTTGATAAGCGTTTCCCGAACCTTTTGGATTTGGTTGACCTGATTTTTTCGTGCTTCAGAATACTGTTGCATATATTTAATCCGCCGGAAGAGCTGGTTGAAGGTTTTGGCAGAGAATAAAAAGGTGAGTCGGTTATAGCTGTTACTGGTTTTACTGGTAGCATAAACCATATGGGCGTATTCTTCCTTTAAATTCACTAGATCTTCTTCTAGTGCCGTAATAACTCCACCTAATTCGCTAATCTGCGTAGCTAATAGTTCCAACTCCTGACTGATAGACTGAATAAGGGATTCTCGCGCCTGAATTTGCTCATTAATGGCATTGAGTTGCCCAATACTGCTCTCTCGGCGTGATGAAGTTTCAGAGAGGATCCGTTGCGCCTCTTTAATGCGCTGTATATTTTCCTTTTTTTCTTTTTCTAGTTCTTTACGAGAAACAGGCGATTGCTGACCCCAACCGACCGTTACTGAGAAGAGTAAGCAGATTCCTAGCAGAAACCTTTGAGAACCTAAAAGGCTATCGGCGAACGTATTTATCAGGAACTGAAAACGGAAAGCGTAGAGCTTCATTAACAATGGACACTTTTTTGTGCTTAATATCAATCTGAGTCCGGCGTTTCTGACCTCGCTGCCGATAGTCCAAAGAAACCAAATTACTAAACGGCAGTATTTCTTCATCCAACTGCTTAAAATCACTGTACTTTAAGTTAAGCGTATTTTTGCGATTTCTTGCTGAACCACTTTTCTCTCTCTCTACCATAGTCACTCGCTCCACTTTCAGTAGTTGCCGATCAATAAAATTATCAATGACTACCGGGCCTTCTATTTGCCGCACCATAAAGTAGTTTGTTTCTTGCTTCACTTGATCTTTGTCAACGAGTGAGCGGGGCATATCGCCCAACAAAATGGCTTGCAGCAGATCGTAATTGATAGTAAAATTATACTTTTTACTTAATTCCTGAAAATTGTAGCTACGGTACTCCTTTTCCAACCGATTAACGAGTGACACAGAATCGCGGTTGATAATGGCACGAGCCGCTTCAATACCGAAGCCCGGAGTAACCGAAATCCAGATAACGCTGTCTTTTTTTATCCGAATGTTAGCGGTAGCACTCACATTCTGCCCTTCGCTCTGAAATTTTATTCTACTGCTGGCGGTTAGGTACTCAAAGTCGACATTAGCAATATTGAGTTCAGTAGCTTTCACCCCGCTACGATCAACGCCCGCCACCTTTTTGCTACAGCCAGAAGCTACTATCAAAAAAAGAAGTCCAGCAAGCAAATAGGTTAAGTATTTCGTTACCAAATTAGTTGGGAGTCTGCAGGTCAGGTTATTCGTATAGTTTTCGGTCAGCAATTTTTTTATCGATAAGTTCGGAAGCATCATCCATACCTTTAGCCTTCATCCACTGTTGCACGGCTTGGTCTACTTCACCTAATTTAAAAAGTATATCTCCGTAGTGTTCTACCACTTCGCCACTACTAGCTCCCTGCGCTATTGCTTTTTCAATATACTTTTTAGCTTGTTTATACTCGCCCAGCATGTATAAAACCCAACCGTGGGTATCCAGATAATTAGCATTATTCGGATTTAGTTCAAGCAGACGAGCAGAAAGTTGTTTGGCATAAGGTAATTTTTCTTGACGCAAAGCCAGAAAGTAGCTATAGTTATTCAATACATAATCGTTGCTAGGGTCAGCTTTTAGTACTGCCTCATAAGCTTCGCTTGATTTTTCAAATTGTTCCAAACCGTTGTATACATCGCCTAGGTAGATATTACAATAAACAGTAAGCTCAGTATTGTTAGATAATCGCCGGGCTTGATCTAGCGAATAGGCTGCCTCGTCGTAGTTTTGCAGAGCCGAATGGGCTGCCCCGTTATAAAAATATACAATAGCCTGGTTGGGAAATAGCTCCAATGCTTGTTCTGAGTGCTTTACTACACTGTCAGTTTCTTGCAATGTCTGGAACTCAATAGTCAGCAGATTTTGCCAAACATCGAAGTTCGTATCGTCGTACTGAATAGATTGCAGATAGTAATCGCGCGCTTGGCGGGCACTGTCAATAGCATTCAAAAAATCGCCTTTGATGATATAAGCCTCAGCTTCATCGGGGTGTGACACCAAAATTTTATCAGTCAACGTACTCACTAGTTGCCGATTGGCGGGTAATTCTCGGATATACTTAGCCACCAATTCCAGCTTAAGCTTTAGGTTCAGTTTGGGGTTGGTAAATGCCGCACTCATGTGCTTTTCGGCTTCGGCATCGTCACCTTGGTTCTGATAAATTTTAGCCAGTAAAAGTTCTGCCTCCGGATTATCGGGCGATACCTCGAGTAACTCTTTCAGGTACGGAATAGCGTCTTGGTCTTTACCATTGGAAATAAACATTTCGGCCAGCCCAATCACGTAATCACCTTCGCCCGGAAATGTCTCAATAAGTTGCTCGCCTTCGGCTATTGCTTTCTCCAGATCATTCTGTTGTAAGTAAATACGTTGTTTGGCGGTAGTTACTTCCGGTAAAATTCCGTATTTCTGCTCAATCCGGTTGTAGGTTTCAATGGATTGGTCAAACTCCTGCTGGTATAAGTAGAGTGCCGCTAGGTCAAACAAATAATCATCCGTTTTATCCAGACGGTCAATCATGGTTTCGTACACCAGAGCGGCACCCGCAAAATCTGACTGCTGGGTTAATACTTCGGCTTTGGTAAGATAATAGTATTTGTTATCGGGGTCTATTTCAAGAGCTTGGTTGGCGTGAACCAAGGCATCATCCAGTACTCCTTGGCGCGAGAGGATAGAGGCAATTTTAAAGTGCGCCGCCGGATTATTGGGGTCACTTTCTAGTGATTTCTCGAAGAGAGCCAGCGACTTTTCAAAGTCTTCAAGAATATAATATTTGGCTCCCTCGGTGAAGTAGTAAGTTGCTTCGCGTATTTTTCGCTCTGCTTTATCTTCTTTTTTATTCTTTTGCGCAAAACTATTGACTGTCACCAGCATGATAAATACCAAGCTTACTCCAATACTTTGCTTTACAAAATTAGATATCTTCATGCTACAAAATTCTCTAACCAGTTAGTTAGGGTAGACTCGTTAAATTATAGACTTTTCCACGTACTAGCAACGATTATGTTCCCAACGGTAGTATAAACAAAATTAGTGCATATTTTCCACCACTAAATTATAACCTCCGATGCTTAAATCGGAAGAATTTAAGTTCAGCAAAACGAAATTGTTTGCTTGTAATAAAAAGTAGTAGCTACGGACGTTGAACAACCTACTTCACCGGAAGGTACTATCCTGCATCCAGCTAAAAAAACTGAAATAAAGAGATTTAGTACAACGAACAGTTAGCAATTAACAGGGTGTAGTGAACAAAGACTAAAATGCTTGTTGCCAATTATAAGAAGCGTCTACAGGGCGATTATCGTTCACTGTACATTGCTATGTTTACTGATGTCCGGTGCTACCGTAACCCCCGGCCCCGCGAGTAGTTTCGCTGAGCGACTCTACTGTTTGCCAAGTAACCTGCTCATGTTTAGCTACCACTATCTGGGCAATTCGTTCGCCAGACTCTACAGTGTACGCTTCATTGGATAAGTTGACCAATAGTACTTTCACTTCGCCCCGGTAGTCGGCGTCAATAGTACCGGGACTGTTCAGTACAGTAAGGCCGTGTTTGTAGGCTAACCCACTGCGGGGGCGAACCTGTGCTTCGTAACCTACCGGAAGCTCTATGAAAAATCCGGTGCTGATTAAAGCTCTTTCTAATGGCTGTAGGGTGATAGAGGAATCAATAGCCGCGTGCACATCCATACCCGCCGCGTGTTCAGTTTGGTAAGCAGGTAGCGGATGGTCGGATTTATTAACAATTTTTACTTGAATCATAAGTGTGGTTAAGCTTTACTGTAGGTCTGTAAGTTTTTCTTTTCTCGTAGGAAAACGATTATCGCAAATAGCAGCGTTAATCCAATATTCAAACCATTTTCCCACCAAACCGAGGGTAAATCTACGGCAAATGACAGATAAATCAAGCCAATTCCAGCGATTAAATAGACGATTGACGGAGCGAAGAAGTAGGGAATAGGATAGTACTTTCGTCCGTAATAATAGCAAACCAAGCACATCACAAAATAGCAAGAAATGCTGGCAAGAGCGCAACCTAAGTAGCCCAGCACCGGAATAAGTCCGATATTCACTATTAGTGTAATTCCTGCACCAACGCTGGCGATAATTGTTCCGAAAATAGGCCGATCAGTAATTTTGAACCAAACTGAGAGATTAACATAAATACCGTAGAGCAGTTTTCCAAACAGTAGAAACGGAACAACATACAGGGCATCTCTAAAACCTTCGCTGCGAAGAAAAATCATACCAATAAGCTCAACATTAATACTTACGGTTACTAATATTAAGATACTAAATATGGTAAAGTAGTGCATTACCTGAGCAAAGAGCGAAGGGGCATTTTTATCTTCGGCCCCCGAAAAGAAGAAGGGCTCGCCCGCGTAGCGAAATGCCTGTACCGCCAGTAGCATGAAGATACTGAGTTTTACACTAGCTCCGTACGTACCTAGTGCTTCCTGCGGAGTTTTATTAGGATAAAAATTTTCCGGAAGCAAATCAGCAAACAAAATAATATCGATCCGCTCGTTAACCATACCCGCCAAGCCCATTAGCAGTATTGGAAAGGCGTAGGTTAACATAGGTTTGATAAATCGATGATCCCAGGAAAGTCGGAACTTCGCTAACCATTTCCATAGAAAAAGGGGGGTGACCAGGCTAGCAATTAGGTTTGCGAGAAATACAAAACTTACACTAATTACTCCTTCTTCGCTCGTAAACCATTGTGAAGGGTTCATAAGTTGAGGAAGCAATAATAGAAAAAATAACTGAAGCCCTACCTGCAAACCAAGGTTGGAAAGTTTAGTAATGACAAACCAGCGGGCTTTATTTTCTAAGCGTAGTTGGGCAAACGGAATAGCCACAAATGCATCTATCAACATAATGACGGCCAGCCAGCGTACAATATGGGCATCTTCGGCATAACCCAACCACTGGGCAATAGCGGGAGCTTGCCAGAATAGTAAGGCCGACACAACGAAGCTAATTAATAAAACCCAAGTGAGTGCCGATTGGTAGATTGCGGTTTGATCGGACTGATACTTCTTTTGAGAGGCAAAGCGAAAGTAGGCAGTTTCCATACCGAAAGTATACAGTATGTTGAAGAAAGCTACGTAGGCATATAAATCGCTGATTTTTCCGTATTGCGACTCGACGAATATACTAGTATGAACCGGAACGAGGGCATAATTTAGAACCCGCCCCAGAATTGTACTAACCCCGTAAAGAGCGGTTTGTCCGGCTAATTTCTTAAGTGGATTCATACGGTGGTGTTCTCAGCCGACAAGCCGCAAGGATCGTTCCCCGTTGAGTAAAACGTAAGGGAGTGCAGCAATTTACTATTCGCCAGTAAATTGAGGGGCGCGCTTTTCTAAGAACGCTTGGGTGCCTTCCACAAAATCGCGCGATTTGCAGCAGGCTGCAAAGCTATTGGCTTCGGTCTGATAGCCGTTTTCTTCGGCATCGTAAGCAGCGTTTACACATTCTACTACCATGCCAATAGCTAATGGTGCTTTGGTAGTAATTTTTCGGAGCAGACGCTCACAGTAGTCTACCAGTGCTTCCTTATCGTCTACTAATTGATTAACCAAGCCAATTTCGTGGGCGCGCTCCGCAGAAATTGTATCGCCGGTCATCATTATCTCTAATGCTCGGCCTCGGCCTACTAAGTTCGGCAATCGCTGGGTTCCGCCAAATCCGGGAATTAATCCTAAGTTGACTTCGGGCTGGCCGAATACGGCACTTTTAGAAGCAATGCGAATATGACAAGCCATCGCTAGTTCGCAGCCCCCACCCAAAGCAAATCCGTGCACCGCTGCTACTACAGGTTTATCACATTTCTCAATGGATGCGAAGACCTCTTGTCCTACTTCGGCAAATTTGCGACCGTTCACTTCGTTGAGTTCAGATACTTCACTGATATCGGCTCCCGCAACAAAAGCTCGTTCACCGGCTCCGATAATAAGGACCGCCTTCACGTCACTATCATCGTAGATCTCCTGAAAAGCCTCGCCAATCTCTTCTAGTGTCGCCTGATTTAATGCGTTCAGCTTATCTTCCCGATCAATGGTGAGGGTCAAGATACCATCTTTCAATACCGTGCTGATATATTTGTAATCTGCCATACTACCTTATTAAAACGTAAACTGTACGTCCTCAACTTTAAAACTAGATTGGAACGTTCGTAATAAGTCCCATTTAAGCTTACGGACTTTTGAGGTGCAAATATAACAGGTGGGGTAGTATTCTCAAAAACATGGAATATATGCAGTTTTTTTGGGTTAAAGTACAGATATATCGGATTGATAATTTGGAACAAACATCTTGATTGTAACGGCGTTAATCTTTTTTATCGCATTTAATCCGGCGAAAACTACTTAGGTATAAATATTCACATTCCTTATTTATAAAGCACATATTATGTCAGAAAAACGAAAGATTACGGTTGCTCACGGCGATGGTATTGGCCCAGAAATTATGAAAGCTACGTTAACTATTTTAGAAGCTGCGGGTGCCGCTATAGAACCGGAGGTGATTGAAATTGGGGAACAAGTCTATCACCGGGGAGTGAGTTCGGGAATAGAACCTTCTTCATGGGACTCACTGCGTAGCACCCAGGTTTTTCTGAAAGCACCGATCACTACTCCGCAAGGAGGAGGGTTTAAATCGCTAAATGTAACCACGCGTAAAACGCTAGGATTATACGCCAACGTACGTCCTTGCCGATCGTACAGCCCATTTGTGGCTACGCGCCACGATACGATTGATATGGTAATTGTACGGGAAAATGAGGAGGATTTATACGCCGGTATTGAACATCAGCAGACTGAAGAAGTAGTGCAGTGCTTGAAACTGGTAAGTCGTCCGGGCTGTGAGAAAATTGTCCGTTATGCCTTTGAATACGCCGAAGCTTACAACCGAAAAAAGGTGACCTGCTTTACCAAAGATAATATCATGAAACTGACCGATGGCTTGTTTCACCGAGTATTTGATGAGATTGGTGAAGAGTACCCAGATATTGAGAAGGAGCACATGATTATCGACATCGGTTCGGCTATTCTGGCCGACAAACCCGAAACCCTGGATGTGGTAGTTACCCTAAATCTGTACGGTGATATTATTTCAGACATTGCCGCGCAGATTGCCGGTTCAGTTGGTCTGGGTGGTTCGGCTAATATTGGGGAAAGCTGCGCGATGTTTGAAGCGATTCACGGATCAGCCCCAACCATTGCGGGAAAAGACGTAGCCAATCCTTCCGGGCTAATTAACGCCGCTATTATGATGCTGGTACACATTGGACAGCCGGAAGTAGCAACCCACATCAATAACGCCTGGTTGTACACTTTAGAATCAGGAGTGCATACGGCAGATATTTATAGAATCGGTTCAAGCAAGTCGCTGGTAGGAACGCAGGCTTTTGCGGAAGAAATAGTTAAAAATTTGGGCAAAACTCCTAAGCGTCTTCAACCGGCTGAATACCACGCGGTACAAGGTAAAAAGTTGCACTACAGTACACCGCCGGACCCGAACCGGCAAAAAGACTTAGTAGGAGTGGATGTGTTTATCGACTGGAATGAAAGCAACCGCAATCCGAAGGTAATTGGCGATGGACTAGCGGCAATTAGTGGCGACGATTTTACGTTGCGCGTAATTACCAACCGGGGAGTAAAAGTGTATCCTGACGGATTACCCGAAACGTTTTGTACCGACCACTGGCGTTGTCGTTTTGTGGCGGAAGAGGGAAAAACTGTTTCTCACCAGCAGATTATTGGGTTGCTCAATCGTCTGGATGAAAACAACTTCGACTTCATCAAGACTGAGCAGTTGTATAATATTAATGGCCAACGCGCCTACTCGCTAGCGCAGGGGCAATAATTAAAATGATGAGTAATGACTAGTGAGTAATGATTAATCCGTTTACTGTTCATTAGTCATCAGTCATTCTCTTCGGAAGCTTCATCAGTAGCTGTTTCAGGATTTTCTGCGGTAGATTGGTTGGATTCTGGCTGATCTGACTTTTTTTCCTCTTCCTCAGCTTTATCGTTCTCCTCAGCTTTATCATCCTCTAGCACATCGGGGGCATACTTTAATAGTATGCTGTACCAGTTAACGAGCTTTTTCATATCCGATACGTACACTCGGCTTTCATCGTATTCGGGTACTACGTGCTTCAGAAAGGCTTTTAATTCTTCATCATCCGAAGTATCTACATCGGGGTCATCTCCAAACTCTTCGTGAATCTTTTGAAATACATCTTCTAGTGGAACTGCACCTTCGGCATCGGTAGTGTAAATAGATACTTCCTTAAGTACTGAAACCCGTTGGTTCATATTAACCATCATTTTCTTTCTCTGCTCGTCGAGGGTCTCCACAATCATTCCTGATCGAGAGGGCTTAAGTACGTGAAATAATCCACCTTTTCCCGCAATTGCGGCAACTTCGCTTAAATCCATAAATTAAGTGTTCAAGTGTTCAAGTGTTCAAGTGTTCAAGTGTTCAAAATTACTTAACTTTCTTGAACATTGCGCGGTAAGAACACGAA
>NZ_JBARYM010000532.1:0-4038 GCF_049647865.1 Tunicatimonas sp.
GATTGAACCTGGTTCTCGCTATATCATATGGACTAGCTAGGTAATATGAAGTGATTCAATTAGTTTTCCGTGGTAAAATATGACCTATTTCACCCCTACAGCATGACTTAAATGCCTACTTATAGGTAATTTCATTCCTGAATAAGAATTCTCTTTATCGTTTATTCTCTATATCACCCCTTCCCGATACTTATATTACCCTAATATTTCTCAAAATCTAGCTAGTTTTAAAATTCTGGTGAACCTCTTACCTACGTAATATTTATAGTTCAACTAGGTTTTTTGATAGTTGAACAATTGTTTAATTTGTTTTATATAATTCAACGCCCTCATATGAAAGTATCAAAATTGAATCAGAAAGAATTGCTTGTGCAAGTAGATGTAGCGGTGCAAGCAGCCTTAACTGTATCTGAATTAACCGAAGCTTTTCAAACCGGCGGGTTTGGTCCCGATAAGGTTAAAGCGGGACTTGCCTTAATGAAGGAAGTAACCATTTGGCAAGATCGGCAAACAGCTACGGCCAATAATGTGCGCGTGACCCAACGGGCGTACCGGACCGCTAAAGAAATGATTAACTCACTGTATTTTCAGCATTTGGAAGCTGCCCGCTTTATGTACCGCGGCGATGAGGCCATGAAATACACATTACAACTACCAGGCCCCCGACAGACTCGCTTTGCCGCTTGGTTTGAGCAAGTGCGAACGTTTTATACCAACGTAGATCCTAAAGCACTTAGTCCCTTTGGTGTACAAGCGAAAGAAGTAACCGAAGTTAGAAAGCTACTAGATCAATTATCTGAACTACAGGTACTGCGTAATGACGCCCGTCGTCAAGCCCAGCAGACCACCCGTAATAAGCAGTTAGCTTTGAATGATTTACGCAACTGGTTTCGTCACTTTATCAACGCCGCCAAATTTGTCTGCCACGATGAGCCTCAGCTGCTCGAGTCAATGGGCATTGTAGTGCCAAGTAATTCTTAGTAAGCGATACAATCGTGCTAGAGTAAGTATTTAATTAGAAGGATAACAGAACTAGCGCGCGATTGTATCGCGTGCGAATACATGTCAGAAAAGTATAAGTTCCACGACCCGGAAGGCATCTACTTTATCACCATGACGGTGGTGTACTGGATCGATTTGTTCACCCGAACAGAATTCAAACATTTGTATTTGGACTCACTTCGGCACTGCCAGCGGGAAAAAGGGCTGATTATTCATGCCTGGGTACTGATGCCTAGCCACGCCCATCTCATTGTCAGTAGCAAGCAACAAACTCTATCAGCCATACTCCGTGATTTGAAGAAATATACTAGCAAGCAAACCGTTAAATTGCTGCCAAACATCAACGAAAGCCGTAGGGATTGGCTTATTCGCGCCTTCGCACAGGCAGGTAGCAATCTGAAACGGGTTACACACTCTAAAGTCTGGCGAGATGGTAACCACCCGATTTTGCTTGACACTAATCATCTTTTGGAGCAACGACTGAATTATATCCATCAGAACCCAGTTAAGGCAGAAATTGTGGACGAGGCAGAGTACTATTGGTACAGCTCGGCCCGAGATTACAACGGGCAGAAAGGTTTATTAAACGTTGGGTTATTATAATCAGAGCGCACGCGATACAATCGCGCGCTAGTAGTTATCAGTAGGTGATAAAATCAATTTCTAAACTGATTATTGTCATGGCAGTCTGATTGATAGAAGGCTATCTTATGAGTCACTAAACACTCATAGCCATGAAACCGATACAATCTGTATTACTTACCACCGACTTTTCAACTACCGCTGACAATGCTTTGGCTTATGCCCTAAAACTGGCCGAAGCAGTCAACGTTAAACTATATATTTTGCATGCTTGCCGTATTCCGAGTGCATCAACGGCAGCTTATCCGGCCGGTTACTACGAAGCGGTGAATATGAGCGAGTTAAAATTAGAGTCTGACAAAAAAATGGGTCAGCTTCAGCATGACTTCCTCCCCTCCCCTAGCGTCGAATACGAATGTATTACTGTACTTGGTCCAGCTTCGGAGGTTATTCGAAGAGTTGCTAAAGAAAAAGAGGTAGATCTTATTGTAATGGGTACCCGGCACGCAGGAGGGCTGTTAGAGTGGCTAGGCAGTGTCACTTCGGATGTAGCGGTTAAATCACCTTGTCCGTTGCTGGCTATTCCTAGCAATGTGCGGTTCACTGTACCGAAGAAGTTTCTGCTTACCACTGCATTAGACCAACATTCTTCGCTTACGACAATGGACCAGGTCAAAACTCTTGTTCAGCTCTTTAACGCTAAACTCGATGTGCTCTATATTCGTCTGCAAGGTAAAGAATGTACTCCAGGACAGGTTCAATTTCAAACAGCACTGGAGAATTTCTTAGAAGATGTACCGCACCAGCTACATATCATTGCTCACGACAGTGTAAACAAAGGAATACAGAAGCACTTAGCTCAAAATGAAGTAGATGTACTTACCATGATTCCGCAACAGCATAATTTCTTCGCTCAATTTTTTCAAGCTAGTAAAACCCGGCACATGCTATTTCATACGCGTATACCGTTACTGCTGATCCATGACTAAAACAGAACATTAATTTATATCGTTGCAGAATAGCTGGGAGCTTGGGGCGAAGAGCTGGGAGTATATTTCCCTTAACTACTATTTCCCGGTACACTTGTTTTCTTTTTGCCCTCGGCCCAGGGCTCCCTACTCCCCGCTACCGGTATTGCGAGTTTAATATCTCTAATTTCATATTTTCCGTTAGAATTGAGCGGCAATAGTCATTTTCTACCGAATAATCCGTATTTTTTGCGCTTAACTACCTAATTCTGTATGACCAATCTTCAAAACTACTGGAAGCGCAATGTCCGGTATCTATTAATTTTACTCAGTATCTGGTTTATCGTATCCTATGGTTTTGGCGTTTTATTCGCCGATACGCTGAATTCCATTCAGCTCGGGGGATTTAAATTAGGCTTCTGGTTTGCCCAGCAGGGCTCCATCTATGTTTTCGTTATTCTGATCTTCGTTTATGTCTGGCTCATGAATAAGTTGGATAAAGAATTTGATGTAGACGAAAAGTAATTTTAGCAGTTGATAATTGACAATTGATAGTGAATAATAGCTTAATCATTATCAATTATTCATTGTCAATTTTAAACTTGAACTATGGATGTACAAACCTGGACCTATATCTTGGTCGGAATCACTTTTGCTATTTATATTGGTATTGCTATCTGGTCGCGCGCTAGTTCTACTAAAGACTTTTATGTTGCCGGAGGGGGAGTATCCCCCCTAGCCAACGGACTGGCTACCGCAGCCGATTGGATGTCAGCCGCCTCATTTATCTCCATGGCGGGGCTAATTTCTTTTATGGGTTACGATGGAGCTGTTTATTTAATGGGCTGGACCGGCGGTTACGTACTGCTGGCGCTTTTACTAGCTCCGTATCTACGCAAATTCGGTAAATTTACTGTGCCCGATTTTATTGGCGACCGTTATTACTCTAACCTGGCTCGTACAGTAGCAGTAGTATGTGCGCTGTTTGTGTCGTTCACCTACGTTGCTGGGCAAATGCGGGGCGTGGGAGTCGTGTTCTCTCGCTTCTTGGAAGTAGATATTAATTGGGGCGTAGTAATTGGTATGGCCATTGTGTTCTTTTATGCGGTATTAGGGGGCATGAAAGGGATTACCTACACACAAGTAGCCCAGTATTGCGTGCTAATATTTGCTTTCATGGTTCCCGCTATCTTCATCTCAATTGAACTCACCGGGGAAGTATTCCCTCAAATAGGATTTGGCTCAACCATTGCCGGAACCGATACTTATCTGTTAGATAAACTAGATGGTTTAAATCAAGAGTTGGGCTTTGCGGCTTATACCGAAGGAAGTAAGTCAGTGATGGATGTATTCTGCATCACCGGAGCACTAATGATTGGTACGGCAGGGTTACCTCACGTTATTGTCCGCTTCTTCACCGTTCCTCGCGTTCGCGATGCGCGACTATCCGCCGGTTATGCGCTGGTATTTATTGCTATTCTGTATA
>NZ_JBARYM010000533.1:0-8085 GCF_049647865.1 Tunicatimonas sp.
GTGAAGTACCGCTTGTTAATGGTGTTAAACTGATAAGGATAATCAATTATCTGACGAACCCGTGTGATCTGGTGCTCCCCGAACATCCCTCCTTGCACCGTTACTCGCCGGGTTTCAGTGGGATGAAGATTCACTAACTGTAGCGATACTCCCTGCGGATTCACCTGCCGGACCAGTGCCGCTACATCTTCAGGAATACCGGGCCGCTGATTCTCCGGGTCAAAGTAGCGTAGGCTAGCGTGTAGTAACCCGCCGTGGTAAATATGATTGGGAGCCCCCAGCATGGTTTGTACCAGTCCTTCCAGCACCACCGGATTACGCTCGAGCCAATGGTGCACATCCTGATCATCGGGGGTGCTATCATCGCTGCTGACAACTTCTAATCGCCGTTGCATCTCCTGATAAGTTGCACGAAGAATATCTACTGGGTATGTAGGATTCACCCCCTCCAGGTAGCCCAGCCAAGCCGCCGTATTTTCCGAATCCCCTTTGCTTTTGTGGTAGGCCAGCGTTTTCCACTTAGTAGAATCTGTCAGCTCCTTTACTCGCTTCCAGTCTTCTTCACTACGCGAATAGTACCACAAGTGGGTAGGATACTTCGGTCGCATAGGACGGTAATCGTACCATCCTCGGTCATCGTAGCGATAAGGAACCAGAGTATTACCACCTTCAACTATAGATTCATCCGAAACCGCCCGAATCACCGAATAAGGTAGTTCCAGGTAGGAGGAATCTCCGGTGAGTAAGTAAGCGTTACTTGCGCCAATAGTGGTAGCTTCCATTTGGTTAGGAAGTCCGTGGGGCCAGCGCCAGCCGTAGTATCCGCCCCACCACTTTCCGCCAGTGTTCTCTCCTATCTTTCCACTGTGCCCTACATTGTCGGGAATTACCCCGCCATTGTCTTCTACCCGTTGCATCCAGGCCGCTACGTAGTCGGCCACCCAATTTTTATAGCGTTCATCCTGGGTATACAGATAGGCGTTGGTCATCAGGCTAGTTGATGCCAGATTTAGTGGCACATCGTTCTTCATCATGCGCTCATTAATCGCCTGAAGAATGTAGGGAAACTTCTGATCATCGTTCCAGGCACTAGAGTTGTCTACATTGGGAATATCATCGTAGGGTAGCGGATAGTGAGCTAAAATAGGGCGGTGGGTTACCCAGTCTTCAGCAGTATTTATGAAGCGAGGCCCTAAACTTCCGGTGAGGGGCGAGCGGATAATTTTGTGCTCGTCATCGTAGTTGGATTTATCGGTACCGTCATCCAGATACATTTCAGCGAACTTTACCGCCCGATCTCGCATCTTTTTATTGGTCGGATCAGCTAACCCGAAGAAGTAGAAATACGTATAGGATTCTCCGTGGTGCATCCAATCGTAACCGGCATCAAACTCGTCGTGTACCTGTCCGTACTCGGTAAACTGCTCAGTAATTGCATCCCAAAATATCCTCGAAAGACTATCGATTGCCTTCGGTCCACCCAGAGCATAGTACAGCGGAAAGTTGTAAAAAGCTTCATACCCATCGTCGGAGCCATCCATGCCCGGCCACTCTTCGCGCCACTTAAGCGTGCCATCGGCGTGGGTGTACTTTTCTATAAAGGTTAGAGCCGCCGGATACAGCGCTTTCATCAGTTGCTGTTGCATTAAAGCCCAATCAGGGGGAGTGCCAGAGTCGTTCAGACGAATCAACCTATCGCTGCTTAATGATTCATTTTCCGAAGTTTCTTGAGCCAGTATAGTAAAGACTACTCCAAATGATATAGCACTTAGTACGATTAGTATTCTAGGATAAATAGTACAGTTCTTTGTTACTCGGCGGGGTTGATGCATTAGAAAGAAATTTAACGAACGATATGGTTGAAAGCGATTGACCAGTAGGTGATGAATAATCTAATCTACTTAATATTTCCTACATTTTTATTACGCCGAACGCCTTACTGGACTCGGTTAATAAGATTAGTTTAAATTACAATCTAAAACATGAACATATTTTCATATGTTTCGTACATTTGAGCGGGAGTTCGGGTTTCATTCTACTCTTCAACTAAAACTTATGGACATAGTATCATATGTAAATGATAGCGATTGTTATTTTTATCAATATTTCCAGCACTAAAGTATGAGCGCAATTGAGCTTATCGGATATTTTTCTGCAGCGGTCATTGGCTTCAGCCTAGGGCTGATTGGCGGGGGTGGTTCTATTTTAACTGTTCCGGCACTGGTTTATCTCGTTGGAACTGATCCGGTGCTATCTACTTCTTATTCCCTATTTACCGTAGGCGCAGCGGCATTGGTAGGCTCTTTTAATTATATGAAGCAAGGTTTGGTGAGTTACCGAACGGCTTTAGTATTTGCTGTTCCTTCGCTCACAGCTGTCTATATCACCCGGCGGTGGATTGTGCCCGCCATACCTGAAGAGATAGCTCACTGGGGTGATTTTGTTCTGACTAAGAATATTGCTGTGATGGTATTTTTCGCCATTCTCATGGCAGTTGCTTCTTTCTCTATGATTTACTCGGCTAAAAAGCCCGCTGCGGACAAGGGCCAGGAAGCTATTCGGTTTAATTACCCGCTGATTTTATTAGAAGGAGCAGTAGTAGGAGTGTTAACTGGCTTAGTAGGAGCTGGAGGTGGCTTTCTCATTATTCCCGCCTTAGTGCTGCTGGCTAAGTTACCAATGAAACTAGCGATTGGAACCTCGTTACTGATTATTGCCGCTAAATCACTCATTGGCTTTGTAGGCGATATTGGAGTACAGCCTATTGAGTGGACGTTCTTACTTGTCTTTACTACTATTGCTGTAGTTGGTATCTTTGCGGGCACTTATGTTTCCCGATTTGTTGCCTCTCAAAATTTGAAAGTAGGATTTGGCTGGTTTGTACTAGCCATGTCCGTTTTTATCATTGTAAACGAATTAATCATTACCTAATCATCTCAGAATATGGAAATTAAGCAGTTTTATGACCAAGCATTAGCCCATGCCTCCTATATTATCATCAGCAATCAAGAAGCTGCTCTCATTGACCCGGGTCGCGACCCGGAACCGTACCTAGATTTTGCTCAAGAGCACAATGCTACCATTGTCGCTGTTTTTGAAACTCATCCCCACGCTGACTTTGTAAGTAGTCACTTGGAATTCTTCCAGAAGCAGGGAGCTACTATCTACATTAACTCCCGGATGGGAGCCGATTATCCGCACCAAACCATAGACGATAGCGAGCAAGTGAAAGTCGGACAGGTAAGTATGCAAGCACTATTTACCCCCGGTCATTCTCCTGATCACAATACTTATTTATTGCTTGATGAACAAGGAAAGCCGCATTCAGTGTATACGGGCGACTCGCTATTTGTAGGTGATGTTGGACGACCAGATTTGCGGGAAGGCGCTGGCCACCTTCGCTCTAAACGAAAGGAGTTGGCTCAGCAGATGTTTGATACCATCAACAATGTATTTCGGCCAATGAATGATGAGATTGTGGTGTATCCCGCCCACGGGGCCGGATCACTCTGTGGTAAGAATATGGGGCCGGAAACGTCTAGTACTATCGGTCAGGAGCGGGAGCAGAATTGGGCATTTAAAATCGACGATAAAGATCGCTTTGTAGAAGCGTTGCTAGCCGACCAACCCTTTGTGCCCCAATATTTTTCTTATGCGGTGGAAGTAAATCGCGAAGGAGCTACTTCCTTTGACGAGAGCCTGGCGGATATACCTAAACTATCGCTAAATAGCGAGTTAGATACTAACGCCTCGTTAGTGGATGTACGTGATCAAAGCAAGTTTAAGCGGGGTCATATAGTAGGGGCTATCAATATTCAGGAAGAGGGAAAATTTGAAACTTGGTTAGGTACGCTCATTACTCCCGAAACTCCTTTCTATTTAGTGGTTGACGATGAAGAGCAGCTTGAACGAACGTTGCGTCGTACGGCTAAGATCGGCTACGAAGCTTACGTAAAAGGAGTGATAGTCGTCCGGGAATCACTCCCTGAAACCAGCCCCTCGCTGGATCTGACCCACTTCAAAGAACATCCGGAAGCATACACCATCGTAGATATTCGTAATGCCCCCGAAGTAGCTGATAACACAATCTTTTCTCAGGCAACTTCTATACCTCTGCCCGAGTTATCAGCCCGAGTAGATGAAATTGACACCAATCAGCCAATAGTGGTTCACTGTGCCGGAGGCTACCGCTCCGCGGCCGGGGCCAGCCTTTTGGAAGCCAAATTGCCTGATGCCAAAATTTACGACTTAGGTGAAGCAGTGAAGGAGTTTTAGTTTGCTATTAAACTAGCCAGTTAGATACTTCTCATATTACAGAATAGTGGGTTTTGATTATTAGAGATAAAATCTCAGTACACACTATATCAAATCTACCTGCTACCAATAAAAACGGGCGAAGTAGTTACACCTCACCCGTATCAATTGCTATAGTGATAGTCGGTTATTTCTCAGCCCACTCAACGTTAGTATCTTTCCAACTGCGGTCAGCCGCCGAGTCTAATACCGCCTCGCACACCTTTTGGGTTTCGTGAGCGTCTTTGAAGGTTGGGTGACATTCCTCTTTGTTTTCAAGGCTCTTTAGAAAGTCAGCTACTTGATGCACAAACGAGTGCTCGTACCCTAAGCCTAATCCGGGTACCCACCACTTGTCTATATACGGCTGGTCAGCATCAGTCACGTGAATAGACCGCCAACCCCGTACAATAGATTCATCGCTGTGATCAAAGTACTCGAGCCGGTTCAGATCGTGCAAATCCCAACGAATGGAGGCGTGCTCGCCGTTAATCTCAAAGGTGTACAGCGCTTTATGTCCTCGGGCGTAGCGAGTAGATTCAAACAAACCTAATGAGCCATTATTGAAATGGCAGTGGAAGATGCAGGCATCGTCAATACCGACTTTTTGCTTCTCGCCGCTTCCGGCGTGCATACGCTCCTTTACAAAGGTTTCGGTCACTGCCGATACATCTTTGATGCCACCGTTGAGCCACATGGCGGTATCAATACAGTGCGCTAGCAAATCGCCGGTAACGCCAGAACCCGCGGCGTCCACGTCCAGTCGCCAAGTACCTTCCCCACCCTGGGGTACTTCCGGACTAATCGTCCAGTCTTGCAAAAAGTTAGCCCGGTAGTGGAAAATTTTGCCGAGCTTACCGGAATCAATTACTTGCTTAGCCAAGGTTACGGCCGGAAGGCGACGATAGTTATAGTAGACGGTATTAGCCACACCGGCTTTCTCTACCGCATCTACCATTGTCTGAGATTCTTCTAAAGTGCGGGCGAGGGGCTTCTCACAAAGGATCATCTTTCCGGCTTCGGCGGCGGCGATAGCAATTTCAGCGTGTGTATCATTGGGCGTACAAATATCTACCGCATCAATGTCGTCGCGAGCAATCAGCTTGCGCCAGTCGGTTTCGTATGACTCGTAGCCCCACTGTTCAGCAAAAGCTTTCACTTTGTCTTCGCTGCGCGAGCAAACGGCTTTAAGTACTGGGTGGTACTGTAGGTCGGGAAAAAAGTTGCTTACTCGGTTATAGCCGTTGGAGTGGGTTCGTCCCATAAAGCCTCGCCCCACGGTTCCTATTCTTAATTCTTTTTTGTTCATAATTTAAGAGTTGAATGATTGAAGGATTGAATGAAGGAAAGGATAATTACTAATTCTTATGCATTCATCATCATTCGTTATTCATCAATCACTGTCCATTGTACATTGCTAATTGTTCTTTGTTCATTGTCAATCCCAGCCGTGCTGCTCCCGTACCTTAATCATAAGGGCTAGGATGTCGTTCCAGGTTTGTTGCTTTTCCATTACGTCGTTATCGAACATACAGCCATCCCAGCAGATATGCTCGAAGGATTTGGTTTGATTGCCGTTCTCGTCACGCAGCCAATAGCCAGCATCATGGGCGACGTTTAACTTGCCATCGGGATCAGTAGCCAAGCAGTGACGGCCGGTTTTATCGTGCGAGCCGGTTCCGTGCACGGTTCCGTCGTTTTGGGCTACGTGGAAGTCAATCGTCCAAGGACGCAAAGCTTGCGTTACTTTTTCTAAGCCTTTCTCTAGGGTTTCTCGGTCGTTCCAGTCAAAATCTTGGGGAAGAATACGGTCTTCGGGACGATTGTAGCCCAGCAGATACAGTAGCGTATGCGACATATCAGCTTGGAAACCTATGTTGGAACGATCAACAGCTTCTAGCGTATCTACCATCGTTTTCCAACTGTGCATACCACCCCAACAGATTTCTCCCTCGGCGGCGAGCTTTTCGTTGTAATCGGCAGCCACGTCGCAGGCTTCTTGGAAAGTCTTCACAATGAGTTTGTTGCTACCCGCAATATCCTCAGCCCACTGTTCAGGACTGGAGGCGGTATCGATACGGATAACTCCGTAGGAGCGAACGCCGTGTTCCCGTAGCACCTTTCCAAAGTGGCAGGCTTTACGAACCATCTCTACAAAGGTTTTTCGGTCGTCGTCGCTACCCAATACCGGGCCACCCCAAATCGGAGCTACCAGACTGCCGACATTCAGATTATGTCCGGCAATTTTATCCGCTAGTTTTTTAAAGTCATCGTCCGAACCATTAATATTGATATGCGGATCAAGTAAGCCGAGGTCTACGCCATCGAACTTCACTCCGTCTACCTCCGCCGCCGCAGTCATTTCCAGCATGGTGTCCAGCGGGATTACCGGTTCAGAATCCGGACCTTTGCCTACAATGCCGGGCCAGGTTGCGTTGTGTAATTTGGGATACGTATGGTCACTCATAACGTCAGGTTGTTTTTTTGGTAAAAAAAAATATTTAGAAGAAGATAGTAATACTATTATAAATTTCAAATTAAGTCTCTTCTGTTAAAGCCTTTTACAAGAGACTTCGAGAGGAACTTACATAATAACCTCCGGTAAATCAGGATTTTTGGGACCGAAGTGTTTGAGCATCACGATGGGGTCGGTAGCCGACTGGTTAGTAATCTTCACTCCCTCTTTAGCCGCACTTTCGCTGACGAAATACTCATCGTGGGTGAGCTGACCGTAGCGAATCATGGTGGGAGTTTCAATATTCCAATTATTCATGGTGCCGTGCCCTTGCATCATAATCATGCCGTAGGCTGCGCTGTCTTTGATAGTTACCGTTTGACCCGGCAGTACGGTGAGTTCTTTCGCGCTAAAATCGTGGGAGCGGTAACAGATCCATTTATCTACGTAGCCCTCCATCTGATCTTCTGGTTTTACTAAAACGGGAGCCATAAAGCGCGTTTCCAGTAAGTTGGGATTCGTATTGAGTTCCCAATCGATTACCTCAACCAATTGAGTGTGGTCGCCCATGCGGTCTTGGGGAGTGCCATTCCATAACAGTTCTTCGGGGATAATGGCTTCGTTCACCAGCGACTGGTACATGGCGAATATGTCGGAAGCCTTTTGAGGTTCGTAGGTACACATACTGCCGGGAGCGTGCAACATGCCGGGAGGTACATCCCAACCAGTGCCGGGTTCCAGGCGGAATGCCGAAGAGTAATTAGTGATTTTATTGTCGCCCTTCGTGAAGTTTTTCAAGCACTCCAGAATCTGCTCTTTTGTAGTTCCAGGGGTTATACCGAAGAAGGTATAAGGAAAATCTCCCCCGTGGTTATTTACCTGCGGCGGGAAGTAATAGGCTTCGGGCTTACCCTTTTGCCCGACCTTTGCGGCGTGCTCATCGTTGTGATGAATGTGGTGCGGCAATGGTCCCATGTTATCGAAAAATTTAGAGTACATTGGCCAGCTTTGGTGCTCATCCCAGATTCTATCTCCGATCAGTCCCCCTTTTAATTCCTCCACCGCATCGCGTAGTAGAAATTGCTTTTCCTCGCTGCCGTCGGCAAATACCACCGCACTGAGGCCTTCGTTTTCACCGGTAAGCGGGCCATTTTTTGCGGGGGTGGTGGATGAGAACCAACGTTCGTCAATACCACCGCGCTCACCGCCCAGCACGTAATAATCATCCGGGTGAAGTTTAATTCTTCGTCCGGGTACACAAAACGAGCGAGGCACCCAGGTGGGAGTTAGTCGTAATATTCCTTTTCCCTGATCTAGGGCATCTTGCATAGCATTTA
>NZ_JBARYM010000534.1:0-9375 GCF_049647865.1 Tunicatimonas sp.
TTTGGGTACAGTGGAAGATCCAAAATTACCTAAAGACTCAGTAGATTGGGTATTACTGGTGGATGCTTACCACGAGTTCTCTCATCCCTACGAAATGATTTCGGCGATCGCCCACTCTATATCAGCTACGGGGAAAGTGGCTGTGGTAGAATATCGAGAAGAAGACCCATCGGTTCCTATTAAGCCCAGGCACAAAATGACCGAAGCCCAGGCCACAAAAGAAATGGAAGCAGTAGGTCTTGAATTGATCGAAAACAAAAAGGTGCTACCGCAGCAGCACCTTATGATTTTTCAACGAGATCTATAAAATATTCCTTTAGACTTTCTGCGGCTTTCTAGCTGGGGCCTCCTGACGGCGCTGCGTCAGATCTACCACTACCGGAGATGCAATGTATACCGATGAGTACGTACCTACCAGTATACCGATAAACAAGGCAAACGAGAAACCGCGTAGCACTTCACCCCCAAATACCAGTAGGATAAAGACCACTAATAGGGTAGTAAGTGAGGTAATCAGCGTACGGCTCATTACATTGTTCACCGATTCGTTAACTGCTTCCGCCAAGGGTAGCCGGGGTTTTACTCCTAACGTTTCCCGAATACGGTCAAATACAATCACGGTATCGTTAATAGAGTAACCTACAATAGTAAGCATGGCCGCAATAAATACCTGATCTACCTCGTAGCGCAGTCCAAGTAAACCGGCAATGGCGTACGCCCCTAGTACAAACAGTACATCGTGGAATAGCGCAATAATTGCCCCGGTACTGTACTGCCACTTTCGGAAACGAATTAGAATATAAAGAAAGATTACGATCAGTGAGAAGACAATCGCCTCCAGGGAAGCATTCAGAATGTCGTCGGCGATGGTAGCTCCTACTTTAGAAGAGCTAGAAATTGTAAACTGGTTTTCTCCTAACTCCGCCGTATTCTCTACAAAATTACCTCCGGTAAACTCGGCAATCCCGCCCAATAAGCGCTGGCGTACATCCGCATCAGCCTCATCCGATTCATCGCCTACTAAGTAGCTGGTTGTAATCTTCAGCACATTGGTCGCCCCGAAGGTTTTCACTTCTACCGCTTTATCCTCAAAGTCATCCGAAAGAGAGGTCATTAAATCGGAAGGTATCACTGTATCATCAAAAGTTACCACGTACGAGCGGCCTCCTTTAAAATCCACACCCAAATTGAGGGGTTGGGAGATGAGAGCAATCATTCCCAGACCGATGAAGGCACCACTAAAAATATACGCGACTTTTCGCTTCGACATGAAGTCAAAGTTTAAGTTGTTAAGCAGATTACCAGAGAAGGGCATAGAGAAGGAAACATTGCTTTCATCACCCTTACGAGTCATCCACTCAATAATTACTCGGGTGATAAATACCGCTGAGAAGAATGAGCAAATAATACCAATCATCAGTGTTACGGCAAAACCACGTACGGGTCCTTGTCCGAAAATGAATAGAATCAACGCCGTCAAGAACGTGGTAGCGTTGGAGTCAATAATCGAGCTGTAGGCTTTATTGTATCCGGTTTTTATTGCCGCCTTCAGTCGCATTCCGTTTCGCAGTTCCTCCCGAATCCGCTCAAAGATTAGCACGTTAGCATCAATTGCCATACCAATGGTTAGTACAATACCAGCAATACCAGGTAAGGTTAGCGCAGCACCAACGGTTGGCTGCGCCAAGATGCCCAGTACGAAGAAAATGTTGAATAGCAAGGCTACGTTAGCTACCAATCCGCCTTTAGCGTAGTAGACCACCATGAAGATCACCACCAGTCCCAGTCCGGCTAGAATAGAGGTAACTCCCTGCTCTCTAGCTACTCGGCCTAGGGTAGGACCAACAATAGCTTCTTCCACAATACGAGTGGGAGCGGGTAACGCGCCAGCTTCCAGAATATTGGCTAAATCTTGGGCTTCCTGAATCTCAAAGTTTCCGGAAATGATTGAGCTTCCGCTCGGAATTTCTTCGTTCACCACCGGGGCCGAATACACTCGATTATCGAGGACAATGGCAATTTGCTGCCCTACGCTATTGGCAGTAAGGCGACGCCACAAGCGAGTTCCTTCGGAGTTCATCTGCATACTTACTGCCGGACGAGCATTCTGGTCGTAATCCTGACGAGCGTTAGTCACTACTTCTCCCGTGAGAGGGGCTTTTCCACCTCGCTCTCGCTTAAGCGTAAATAATTGTAGCACCTGATTTTGCTCATCGTCCGGTTTTACCTGCCAAGCCAAGCTCAAGTCAGAAGGCAGTAACGACTGCACGTCTTCCCGCTGGAAAATATCGTTAATTTTAGCGGTGTCTTCCACTCGGTAGGCTAAACCGCCGAAGCCATTCTGAACTAGACTAAACAGGGGCGAGACTTGAGAATTTATCATAGAATCTAGGGCAGTAGAGTCAGCATCCGCACCTGATAGTTGCGCCTCCAGATCATCTTCACCTTCATTCTCAGCAATCTCAGGTATGTTGTCCTGATCGAGCGCGCCCTCCAGTGTTTCCGAATCTTCGGTAGGGTTTAAGTCCGATAAATCGTCTTCGCCTTCGTCGGCTAGAGCATCTGCCAAGGATTCGCCTTCGCCCGGTTCCATTTCAGATACCAGTAAGCCATTAACGGCCTGAATTGCACTGCCTAGCTCGGGAGAGTTATATACTTGCAAGAATTCTAGCTTCGCAACTCCCTGTAATAGTTTACGCACTCGTTCGGGATTGTCTACTCCGGGTAGTTCTACCTGAATCCGCCCGGTTCCCTGCAATCGCTGAATATTTGGCTGAGAGGTACCGAATCGGTCAATTCGGGTACGAAGAATATTGAATGAGCGGTCGATGGCATTTTCTACCTCTTCGTCAATAATCTCTATTACCTCATTATTAGTAGAGCTACGGCTAATTCGTCCTCGGTTAGCCGCATTAGCAAAAATTTGACTCAACTCTTTGTTCGGAGCTACTTCTTGAAAAGCATCAGCAAATAAAGTAACAAATCGCTCTTGGCTATTCACTCGCCGTTCTTGGGCAAGTTCTATCGCGCTAAGAAAGTCGGCATCTTTGCTATTGCCTGAAAGTGCCCGAATAATTTCGGTAGGTGAAACTTCCAGCACTACGTGCATACCGCCCCGTAAATCCAGACCGAGGTTCAGCTCGGTTTCTTTTACTTCTTCGTAGGTGTATTCTACGCCTAATAGATTGTAGACCGGCTCGGTCCACACTGAGTCCAGATAATCCTGCTTCTTGGCAAAATCAATGTTGCCCTCGGCATCAGTTGCATAAGTCTCAGCTTTTTTCTGCACTTGGTTAGAAACCACCGTAAACGATAGATAGTAAATGCAGAGTAAGGAGACGAGGACGGTAAGAATAACGATACCACTTCGGTTCCGCATAATTGTAATGATTAATGATTAAACTAACTTTTTAATATTGAATTGAAGTGAAAGCTCGGCTGAATATATTCTTCGATAGATAAGCGAACTTTCAGAAAGAGGTTAAGAGTAGATTGCTAAGGGGCGTTAGGCGAAATGATTTGCCGGAAGAGTGTCAGGAAGAACTGACTTGGGGGAAGAGGAACGTTTATTGAGATGATTGAAGTGTCTTCTTCAATCACCACCCATTCCCGAAGAAAATGATATACAAATGAAATATGGATTTTACTGATAGGGATAACAGCCTCCTGAAAGTTGGAGATTGTTGTAGTTTGGTCAGCATCATCTGCCGGAACCGACTGTTCGGTATTTGTCGGACTACCTTCGCCCTGAGGCAATTGCATAGTTGTACCGCCGGTAACCCAAAGTAGTAGGATTAGCGTTAGGACAGGAATAATCCGAGACTGCTCGGCTAATATGGTACGTACTGTATTCATACAAAAAAGCGGGGCAAAGCTAGGGAATCTTTACTTAAACACAAAAGGAGAAAAAATATCTATTGTTCGGCAAATTAATTTTAGTTATTTCTCTGTTATATAGATAGCGGAAAGCTGTAGTTAGATGAAAAAGGTACGAATATGAAGAGAAGGTACGTTTGAGAAATGCGCGCCTTTTTCGTATTTTTAAAGGCAGTTTTACAACGATATTTGAATTCAAGAATGAATTTGATTCAATGTAATCCTTGAATCATGGAATCGAAAACAACGCAAGACCACATAGCACTTGACTTATCTATAGAAGAAATTCTAAACGACTATCGCCTTGCGTGGGAAAGTCGCCACACTAGCCTATTAGGCCGGAAAGAGGTATTTATGGGCAAAGCCAAGTTTGGCGTATTTGGCGATGGCAAAGAGGTAGCCCAAATTGCGATGGCTAAAGCCTTTCGAAAGGGTGACTTTCGTTCGGGTTATTATCGCGACCAGACATTTATGTTTGCCACCGGGCAAATTACTATACAGCAGTTTTTCGCTCAGATTTACGCCCACGCCAATATAGAGCATGAGCCTTCTTCCGGTGGGCGCTCTATGAACTCACACTTCGGCACCCGTCTGATTGATCCTGAAACTGGGCAATTTCATTCTCAAACCGACCAATACAACACCGGATCAGATCTTTCACCTACGGCGGGGCAAATCCCGCGTTCACTAGGATTGGCTTACGCATCCAAGCTATATCGTCAGAATCCTGATCTGCGCGACATGGGTCGGTTTTCGGTAAATGGAAGTGAAGTTACGTTTGCCACTATTGGGGATGCTTCTACTTCAGAAGGTATGTTTTTGGAGACAGTGAATGCAGCGGGCGTTTTACAAGTGCCTTTGGTGATTTCGGTGTGGGATGATGGTTACGGAATTTCAGTGCCTAGCGAATATCATACTACCAAAGAAAGCATTTCGGAAGCATTAGAAGGATTTCAGCGAACGCAGGAAAAAGAGGGGCTTGAGATTATTACAGTAAAAGGGTGGGACTACGAAAATCTTTGTGAAGTATACCAAGCGGCTACTCGCCTGGCGCGAAGAAAGCACGTTCCGATACTAATCCACGTAGAAGAGTTAACTCAACCCCAGGGCCATTCTACCTCAGGATCGCACGAGCGATACAAATCCGAAGAGCGATTGGCTTGGGAGAGTGAATACGATTGTAATCGAAAAATGCGGGAGTGGATTATCAATAATGGTTTTGCTTCCGAAAAGCATTTAGATGAAATTGAAGAAACCGCTAAACATACAGCTCGACAAGCACGAGATGCTGCTTGGAAAGCCTATCATAGCGAGTTAAATACAGAAATTAGCCGAGCCAAACAACTAGCTGCTACAGTTGCCCAAGTTAGCCCAGAAAGAGCAAATATTCAGCAGCTTATTAAGCAAGTAGAGAAGAGACCCAATGTCAGCCGTTTGGATGCGATGCGCTTGATTAAGAAAACGCTTCGTTTAGTACGAAACGAACAGCACGAAGCGCGTGATCAGCTTATTCAGTGGCTAACTTCCTACAGGGAAGATAATGCAGAGCGATATAGTAGCCATCTTTATAGCCAGACTAAGAAATCTGCGCTGAATGTCCCAGTTGTTTCTCCAGTATTTAGCAAAAATAGCTCAACGGTAGATGGCCACCAAGTCCTCAATGCTTGCTTTGATAAGGCTTTGGCTCATGATCCACGCATTTTTGCCATTGGAGAAGATGTAGGTAAGATTGGAGATGTTAATCAGGGTTTTGCCGGATTACAAGACAAACATGGTATTTTGCGAGTGACCGATACAGGTATTCGTGAGCCTTCTATCATTGGGCAAGGCATTGGCGCTGCATTGCGCGGTCTGCGTCCAATTGTTGAAATACAGTACTTAGACTATATCTATTATGCCTTAGCTACTCTAACAGATGATTTGGCGTCACTTAGGTACCGGACTATGAACGGACAGGGTGCGCCACTTATTATTCGCACCCGGGGGCACCGGTTGGAAGGCATTTGGCACTCTGGCTCACCAATGGGGGCTATACTAAATAGTTTGCGAGGCATTTATATATTAGTTCCCCGAAATATGGTGCAGGCGGCTGGCTTTTACAATACTATGCTACAGTCAGACGATCCAGCCTTAATTGTAGAGAGCCTGAATGGTTATCGATTGAAAGAAAAGCTGCCCAACAATATAGGTGAGTTTACCGTGCCTCTAGGGCAGCCGGAGATACTACGAGAAGGGAATGACGTAACGATTGTGACCTACGGTTCTATGTGCCGCATTATAATGAAGGCGGCAGATGAATTGGCCGAAGTTGGTATTTCTTGTGAAGTAATTGACGTACAAACGCTATTACCCTTCGATGTGAACCATCGGATTGTTAAATCTATTGAAAAGACTAACCGAGTAGTGTTTGCCGATGAGGATGTTCCTGGTGGGGCGTCAGCTTACATGATGCAGCAGGTGCTGGAAGGGCAACAAGCCTATCAGTTCTTAGATTCTCAGCCTCGCACTATTACTAGCCAAGCGCATCGTCCGGCCTATGGTTCCGATGGAGATTATTTTTCAAAGCCTAATGTAGAAACGGTGTTTGATACTGTGTACAGCCTAATGGTTGAATTTGACCCGGGTCGCTTCAAGGAAATGTACCAATAATACTACCTGACTACTTTTCTTACAGCGATTTGTCCTCCATTATGTGGCTAAATATATAATTCCAGTATAATAGTTTCTTGCTATTATACTAATTTTTTCTCTTTTCTTCTTCTTTTCTATTTCGCTTATAGCTAATTTCTTGTAAAAGTTACATAGTGCCTCTCGCTTTAATTTTGAAGTAGTTATTAGTTAAAATCCAGAAATGGTATATTGGGTTCAACTATCAGCCCACTCTCTTCTTAGTAGTAATTACATTGAAGAAACAGACGGCTTACAATTAATAATTTTCATGAGAATTGCGCTTGTTACCAACACCGCTTGGAACATCTACAACTTCCGGTTGGGGTTGATTGAAGCCCTTCAGCAGCAAGGACACCAAGTGATTTCGATTGCTCCTCCCGACGATTATTCTGATCGCTTAAGGGAAACCGGATTGACATTGTATGATATAAATATGGATAGCCGGGGAGTAAATCCTGCTCGCGATGCATCCCTAATTCTAGCATTATACCGCTTATATAATACGTTAGAACCAGACCTGATTCTACATTTTACTGTAAAACCTAATATCTATGGGACGTTAGCAGCCAGCTATTTGAGAATTCCCGTTATTAATAATGTGTGTGGATTGGGTACCGTCTTTTTGCAAGATGGAATGGTTTCAGCCGTGGCCAAGTGGTTATATCGTGTATCATTCCGGTTTTCTCAAAAAGTCTTTTTTCACAACCCGGATGACCACGATCTGTTTATCCGAGAGGGGCTGTTAGATAGCAGTAAGGCAGATGTAGTTCCTGGCTCAGGAATTGATACACTAAAGTTTCAGCCTGAAGATCAGCAATCTTCTCAACCTACATTTACCTTTTTAGTTATTTCCAGATTGATTTATGATAAAGGAATTGTAGAGTACATTGAGGCCTCCCAATATCTGAAGTCTCGAGGCGTTGCAGTGCGATGCCAACTACTAGGGGCTAAAGATCCTAATCACAAGCGAGGAATCCCGGTAGAGTTAGTGGACCAATGGGCTCAGAGCGATGTTATTGATTACTTAGGAACTACTGACGATGTACGCTTAATCATTCAACAGGCTGATTGTGTGGTGCTTCCTTCGTATCGTGAAGGCTTACCCCGAACCCTGCTAGAAGCGGCTAGTCTACAAAAGCCCATTGTAGCCACAGATACTCCCGGTTGTCGGCACGTAGTAGAGCATGGAGTAAACGGGTTGCTCTGTAAAGTGAAAGATGCTGCTGATTTGGCCGAAAAAATGCTGATGATAGCCCAACTTGATAAGGAAGAAATTCGCGTAATGGGAGCACGAGGACGCGAAATAGTACAAACCAAATTTAGTCAAAAAGTGGTAGTCGATACATACGTTCGAGCCATAGACGAAATGAATGTAAACTAAAAAATTTGTTGTGGGAAGCATTTTCTTTTCCCAGTTATTATCATAAAATTGCTTATAAGCAGTATGGAGGTAAGAAAAACATCAATTGAAGGGTTGATAGAGATCATCCCGAACGTATATCAAGATAGTCGTGGCTTCTTTTTGGAAACATTTCATATAGAGAAATACCAAGAAATTGGCGTGGATCGGCAATTTGTCCAGTCGAATCAATCTTATTCACTCAAAGGGGTACTACGCGGGTTGCATATGCAATTGCCGCCTTATCAGCAAGGTAAACTAGTAAATGTAAGTAAAGGCAAGGTGCTAGATATAGCGGTTGACCTTCGGAAAGACTCTCCCACTTTTGGGCAATACGAAAGTATCATATTGGATAGTGAGAGATGCAATCAATTTTACGTACCCGAGGGGTTTGCCCACGGTTTTGTCGCACTAGAAGAAAGTGTTTTTAGCTACCAGTGTACCAATGTTTATAATAAAGCTTCTGAAGCCGGAATCATTTGGAACGATGCTGACCTTGCTATCGATTGGGAGTTAGAAAAGTATGATATTCAGCAACCCATCATCTCCGAAAAAGATTTAGCGTTGCCCCGTTTGTCCGAATACCAGAAACAAAGTACCTAAGAATTATTCTATTGAAAATATTCTTCCGTTTAACTATTATCAGTGTTTATTTTTTATTCTTGCTGAGTTCCTGTGGGGCGTATCGTAATCGTATCTTGTTTAGTACAGACCAGGAAATTCTTAAAGAAGAATTAAAAATAGCTGTAGAAGATGCCGACAAAAACTATATAATTCAACCCAACGATTTTTTGGAAGTAGAAGTATATACAAATGATGGTGAGTTACTAATTGACCCCAATCAGGAAATCGCTCGTGAAGTAGGTATGATGAACCAAAATAACCAAATGCGACAAGTACCGCGGTATCTGGTACTAAGCAATGGCGTAGTAGAACTTCCTATGGTGGGTGAAGTGAAAATTGCTGGCCTCACACTAAAAGAGGCGACTGACTTATTAAAACAGCAGTACGAAGAGTTTTACGAAGATACTTACGTGCTACTGCGGTACGTTAATAAACGAGTAGTGGTACTAGGATCAGTAGGTGGGCAAGTAATTCCTTTAGAGAATGAAAATATGAGCCTTATAGAAGTGTTAGCTCTAGCGGGTGGAGTAGGAGTTGTTTCCCGGACCGATAATATTCGCCTTATTCGGGGTAATTTAGATGATCCGGAAGTAAGGCTCATTGACTTATCAACTATTGAAGGTGTGAAGCAGGCATCATTAAAAATATTACCTGGTGATATAATATACGTGCAGCCGGTACAGCGAATAACCTCGGAGGTAGTGCGCGATATTTCTCCGATTTTTAGCTTAATCACTAGTACCATAACGTTAGTTTTATTAATAACGCAGTTATCCGAGTAAATAGATATGTCTCCCGATAACAAA
>NZ_JBARYM010000535.1:0-5412 GCF_049647865.1 Tunicatimonas sp.
CATCTTGCAATTGAGTCACCGAAGGTGCTTGAGTATTGGTGCGATAAAACAGACGAATGTTCTTGCTGTCGGTAATATTATATCGCAGCATAGCTGATGGGAGCAGATTGGCAAAGTTGCGATCAATGAAACTCTCAGCCGGAAAAACCTGATCGCTTCGTAAATTAGCCCACTGGTACTTAACGCTAACCATACCCATTAAACTACCGGGTTGCCGGTTATTTGGTTGCCGTTCGCTAGATTGTTGACCATCGGTACGCCGATCGCCGTTTCGCCGGCCACCGGATTGCCGGCCACCGGATTGCCGACTGCCAGAAAATATTCGATAACCGGTTCCTATGGCTTGGGTCTGATAAATACTGGCAAATTCGTTACTTAGAGCTGAGTCTAGAAACGTATGTTCTTGCAGTGCTTCGTTAAAATTAAAAGTTCTCTTATCGGAGAATTCTCGCTGACGATTGGTTTCAGCCGAAATTTGTACCATACCCGGTCCCAGGGGTTCAGTATAGACCAAGTTACCGCCCATATTCCAGCCATTCCGCACAAAATCGGTTTCCTGATTGATCGTATCGTTTAGGCTCTGGTTCAAGCCGAACGAGCGGTTCTCCGCCAAAAGTGACTGGAATCCATCTTGCCGGTTCACAGCCGTTCTCAACCGTGCCGAAAGTGTCCGTCCACGTTTCTCAAAACGATGGCGAAACAATAAATTATTAGCGAAATTATAGCCGCCAATGTCGGAGGTAGACGAATTATTCGTCTGATTTAATAATCTTCCTGCTTGCTCAGTTTCCCCGGTTTGGAATGAGTTGGATTGGTTCTGCTGAAAACTGACCCGAGGTTGAATAATTAGGGAATTGCGAGAATCAATCTGGTAGGTCATCCGCATATTCAAGCGGTGATTAAAATTGTTGCTGTAGTTCTGATTTTCCTCCTGATACTCCTGGGTAGCATCCTGATTAAGAAAGAAAGTGCGGTTCAGTGATTCTACTGCGTCGTTCGAGCTATTATTAAAAAAGTAGCTACCATTGGCTTCCCATCGCTCTCCCCAGGAATCAGTGTAATTTAATCCGAAAGCGTTCGTCGTAGAAATACCGTTTTGCTGCCCTACCAGAAAGTCATTCGCATTGCTACCACTAGAATTACGTCCTCCTCGTCCCGCCGCTGGACCTGCGCCGCCCCCACCGGGTCTTCCCCCTCGAAAACCTCTACGTTGGCTTCCGCCCCCAGTGCTAACTACACCTAGTAAATCCTCATTAGCAAAGTTCTGCTGATTGATATTGTTAGCCTGACCGATCATAGAAATTCGGCGGTCTTCGTCGAATATATTAATATTTCCGCCGAGCTGATATCTGTCGTCATAGCCATAACCCGCGTAAACTTTACCAAATTGGCCATTTCGCTTATCGGTTCGGGTGATAATATTAATGGTCTTAGCTGTTTCACCATCGTCAAAGCCGGTAAATTGGGCCTGATCGCTCTGGCGGTCGTATACCTGGATTTTTTCAATAATTTCAGCAGGCAGGGTTCGCAACGCTAAAGTAGGATCGTTGCCAAAAAACTCTTTACCGTCTACCAGTACTTGCTGTACATCTTCACCCTGAGCTTGTACTTGCCCGTTTTGTACCACCACACCTGGCATTTTTTTGATAAGATCAGCCGCATCTGCATCTGGATTTACCTTAAAAGCATCCGCGTTATATTCAGTCGTATCACCATTTTGAACAGTAGGAAGTACTTGTCCTTTAATTTCTACGTCTTTAAGTGTTTGAATGGATGGAGCTAAGATGATTGCACCTAAGTTACGATCAGCACTCCGCAACATAATCCACTTTTCGTAGGGTTTGTAGCCAACGTAGGTGATACGAATTTGATACCCGGTTGGTAAGAGATTCTCAAGAGCAAACCCACCCAACTCATTAGCAACTACAGCTTTTGATTTTTGCTCCCTATCTGCACTGGAGAGAACGATAGTTGCTCCAGGAAGCGGCTCTTGGGCTATGCTATCGACTACCACGCCTTGCAGTTTAAAAGTTTGGGCCTCTACAGTCGAAGCAACTATCAAAAAAGTAAGAGCCGCTAGGTATTTCATTCCGATGTGTTATGTAATCGGTTAGACCCGCGTCTTAGCGAAAGGTTTAACTTACTTATAAAGTTGCAATAACGCCACCTGGCAGTACTAAAATATAATTTTAATAGTAATGTTACCTTTGTAGAAAACTATCAAGTTTTTAGACAGTATTTGTATTATGGAAAACAATCCCGATCTCAACGGAAAATACTTAGGCTCTATTTCTCAGGATTTTGTAGCCGTGGCCGATACCTTGAAAGAAGCTTCTTATCAGATTCGCTCTCGCGGATTTTCTGACTTTCCAGTATTTCCTATTTCTAAAGTAGAAATTCCTATTGGTAAATTGTTAATCGGGCGAGGTGAAATGGCAACCAACTGGTTCTACAATGTTACTTACCTCGATGAATTTGTCCAAAGAAAGTTGGTTGCTAGTGAAGATGATTTCAAGAAAGCCTACAAAAATCCGGATGAATTTTGCTGCCTGTTTGTGGTAGACCAAGACTTCACTAATTTTTTATTTATCCCCTATCCAGAGGATTAGTGAACCCGGCCAAAGGCTAACCGCGAAACTTCTTTACGAGCCAGAAAATAATCAAGCCAACTACGGCAACTAAAATTATTGCTGCCCAAAAACCGACCTCAAAAATACCTTCTGCTAGTTCGCCTATTTGCAGAAGAAGAGAGCCAAAAATTACTGATAAGGTTGTCATAAGTTTAAAAAGTAAGGTGAAAGAACGTTTTATTATTAGTTAACTAAAATCTATGTGAAGGGTTTTACGCTTTAGCTAAATTGTAGATATCTTGCTAATAGGCGATTATCAGGTGCTATTTTTCACTTAAGTCTTACTCTCTTTGTCTCCTGAATTAAAATGATTCCAACCTTGCGCTTGCAAGTCTACCAATTGACCGGCTTTGGTCGCTAACTGTAGTCCGCTTTCTTTCTTCTGAGCGTAGCCAATACTATGAACATCTGCTTGATTTTTGATTTTCTCGTAATCAGCCTGACTGATCGTAAATAACAGTTCATAATCTTCTCCTCCGTTTAAGGCACATGTGATTGGGCTAAGCTGAAATTCAACCGCCGTTTCGTAGGTCTGCTGGTCGTAAGGAATATTTTCTTCAAAAATTCGGAACCCTACATTAGACTGCTTACTAAGGTGAAATAGTTCAGAAGCCAGCCCGTCTGAAACATCAATCATACCGGTCGGCACAACTCCTACATCGCGCAATTCGTACACTAAATCCATACGGGCTTCAGGGCGCAACTGGCGACGCACCACGTAATCATACTTATCTAACTGCGGTTGTTGATCGGGCGTATCTAGGTAAACCTGCTTTTCACGCGCTAGTATTTGAAGGCCGAGATACGCTCCCCCTAAGTCGCCAGTAACACACACTATATCGCTCTCTTGAACCGTACTCCGTCGGGTGATTAAGTTACCGGGCGCAGCACCTACGGCTGTTACCGAAATTACCAACCCCGATGCCGAAGAGGTAGTATCCCCCCCTATCAAATCTACTTTGTAATTTTCGCAAGCGTGACCAATGCCACGGTACAGTGTTTCTACCGCTTCTACTGAAAACCGATTGCTTAAGCCTAGATTTACGGTGATTTGCTTTGGGATCGCGTTCATGGCTGCTATATCGGAAATATTCACTGCTACCGCCTTATAGCCTAGATGCTCCAAGGGCATGTAAGCTAAATCAAAATGGATACCTTCCAGCAGCATATCGCTGGTAATCACTAGTTGTTCTTCACTAGATTGAATAATAGCGGCATCGTCACCTATTCCTAAAACAGTAGCTGGGTGACGAGGACTAAAGGACTTCGTAATTCTATCAATCAGGCCAAATTCACCTAATTGTTCAATATTAGTTCGAGGAGTATTATCAGACATCGTGGTAAATTAAAATTCAGTACGTTATGATGATACGATTGATTGACAAAGTTCTACCAGCACGCCGTTCGTACTTTTTGGATGTAAAAAGCAGATAAGCTTATTATCTGCCCCGGCCTTCGGAACTTCGTTGATAAATATAAACCCTTCTACTTTAAGGCGTTGTACTTCTTGGTGTATATCGCTTACCTCAAAAGCTAAGTGATGAATTCCTTCTCCTCTTTTTTCAATAAATTTGTTAATTACACTAGCTTCTTCACTAGCAACCAATAGTTCTAGTTTAGTTGTTCCGGCATCGTAGAAGTAAGTAGTCACTTGTTCGGTTTCAACTGTTTCCTTGCGGTAAACAGATTTTCCCAGCAAGCGGTCGAATAAGTCTTGGGCCTTTTGAGCATCTGCTACCGCAATGCCAATATGTTCTAGTTGCATCATTGAGAAACTTTTTTTTTCAGGTGTAGGTTTTCATTGGTAACAAGGTGCAATGCTGTTTACTACGTTTATACCCTTGCTAACTAGCATTTTGTTTTTTACCGCGAGTGGTGTATTGTTATATTTCCGAAACTAGTTTAGTCGCACACACGTATGTTTCGGGATAAACTTACGAGATATTTCACATAGAATAAATGTTTCTTTGTCATGATTAAAATAACAGATAAAGCGAGGAATAAAATCAGTGCTTTGAGAGAAGAAGAGGGCCACTCTGATAACCATAATGTGAGAGTAGCTGTGAGAGGAGGCGGATGCTCGGGGTTAATGTACGATTTGGAGTTTGATAGCCAGATTAAAGACGGAGATCAGGTATACGAAGACCAGGGAGTTAAAGTTCTGGTAGATAAAAGAAGCCTGCTCTATTTGTTGGGTACCACCCTGGATTTTACCGATGGCCTAAATGGGAAAGGGTTTCAGTTTATCAACCCTAATGCATCTCGCACTTGTGGGTGCGGCGAAAGCTTTTCGGTGTAATCACTCTTCAACAATCATCTCAAAGCCAGAATCATTCGTTATGATTTTGGCTTTTTTTGTGCTCTTTTCTCACTTCACTGTTGCTAACTAATAAATCATGTTACAAGAAGAGAGTATCAAAGTATTTGCGGTAGAAGATGATCCTACTTACCAGAAGTTTCTCGAGTATACTTTGGGGCTCAATCCTGATATTGAAACCCATATTTATACCACGGGTCAAGAATGCCTTGACAATCTTCATCTAAAACCTAGCATCGTTACAATAGACTACTCTTTGCCCGATATGAGTGGTAAAGAGCTGCTTGAAAAAATAAAAGCATATAACTCTACAATTTTTGTCATCGTAATTTCGGGGCAAGAAGATATTGGTACTGCAGTAGAACTCCTAAAACTAGGAGCGTTTGATTACATCACTAAAGATCAAGATACCAAAGGGAGACTACTGCACGCGATTAACAATGCCCGAAAAAACCTCTCTTTAGT
>NZ_JBARYM010000536.1:0-13349 GCF_049647865.1 Tunicatimonas sp.
GGATTGGGGTTGGGGTTGGGTACTGGGGGTTGGGTACTGGGGGTTGGGTACTGGGGGTTGGGTACTGGGGGTTGGGTTTTAGATTCCAAGACCTAATATAGTGTTGACTAATCGAAATATTCACGATGGGTTGCCGTTTTCCTAAATCTGTACGAATCGTCTGATTTTTTCTTTCCTAGCTACAAAACAGCATTCACTGATTTGCCGATCGGAAGAAATTGATCTCCAATTTCAACGTCTGGTAAAAATCTAATTCTATTTTTTAAGAGGTTACTGCTCTGATCAATAGACTGTTGTGAACCTCATGTTGACTGTCCTTTTTGCCATGTAATAAAAACTAAGATTTAGCAGGTGAAATCATTTTAGCCTTTCTGGGGTTTATAGTATATTCGTAAATAGAAATTTACAAGCAAGTGCCGCATAAGGCGGTAGTTCTTTTACATATTGAAAGTTACCCGCTTGAGTCTAATCTCGTTTTCTAAATCCAACACTTAAACCATTACCGAGCGAAGTTTGCTACCAAAACCGGGCCTCACCCTAGCTTTTTGTTAGGGCAATCTGTTTTTACAGGTTGTTAACAGTGGAGGGTTGCGATGGCGTAACAGCTCAAATCCTGTTTATTCTGGGATTTAGTAAAACCGACAGGCTCAAGTTGGGTTTTTTTCCAAACTTTCTTCTCTACTTTCTTGTAGTCGCTCCCCTTCTCGCAAAGCCTCATTTACCGAAACTCGTTCTCCATCTACTTTCGCAACTACAAAGGCATCTTGAATTCCCATTTGTTGAATATCTTTCTGAAAGGCTAAAGCTCTGGGCAAATCCCGAAACTTACCCAGCGTATACTGATCCAACGGTCCGTTATAGTCAATATTCATTTTCACCAAATCTTCCTGATAATTAGCCAGATCGAAGTTTTCAAATGCTCCAATTTGCACTTCGTAAAAAACACCAGTGTAGTAGGGAGATAACTCCAGCAACAAATCATTTACCCGGTACAAACTATCAATTTGCTCTTTTAAATAATGATTGTGGGCCTCGGCTCGTTGTAAGGACTTCTGTACCTGTGGCCAACGACCGAACACGGGGGTAAAGAACTCAATGAATATTAGGTAACCTATCAATAAAAAAATTAGGCCAGCACTCAACATTAAGCCTTGTTTAAGCAACTTATTATGTCGCTGCACCCGGCTTTTCTGTTTACTGACCTGCTGAAACTGTTCGGCGAGCGTTTCCATACACGAATTAAACTATGTGGTTGATTGCTGGACCTCAGCAGATTATCGGATAAATTTACGCTTCTATTGGGATTATCCGAACGGACTTTTATATTTGTCGCAGAAATGAATACGCAAATCAACATATTTACCGCATGGTGGTGGCACGCAAAAAACTTCTTCGCGTGAATCAGAGGTAATATATTGTCAAAATAATTTAATAATAGCCTACTGTTTACGCAGTGGGCTTTTTTTTTACAAAAACACAACGATATATAGATATGAACACACAACAAACCTCGGATGCTTTTCAACTAGTAACTCGTTCGGAACGATTATTAGCTGATACCGTAACTCCCGTCAGCATCTACCTAAAACTCAGAGATCGTTATGAGAACCCTATTTTACTGGAAAGCTCGGATTACCACAGCAGTGATAACAGCTTCTCCTTCATTTGCTGTCAGCCTATTGCTTCCTTTTCTGTAAATCAGGGAGTAGTTTCTCAGCACTTCCCTGATGGAAGTAATAATTCTCAGTCAGTAGAAAATCCGCAAAAGGTGGTTGAGATGCTAGCTCAATTTGCCCAGCGGTTTAAAAGTGAAGAAAACAACGATCGCTTCACTACCAATGGCTTATTCGGTTATATGGCCTACGATGCCGTACAGTATTTTGAAGAAGTTGATCTTTCTTCGGAAGAAAAAACACACTACAACATTCCTGAAATTCACTACGCAGTATACCGCTACGTAATTACCGTTGACCATTTTCGGAATGAATTGTATGCTTTTGAACATCAGTACGAAGAAGCTAACGAGGAAAGTGGTTTAGCCAATTTGCTCTCACTCATCAACAATAAAAATATTCCCAGTTACCAATTCAAACGTAGTGAAGCAGAAGGCAGCAATTATACAGATGATGAGTTTCTAGATATTATCCGCAAAGGGCAAGATCACTGCTTTCGGGGCGATGTATTTCAGATTGTGCTATCAAGGCGGTTCCAGACTGCCTTTAAGGGTGATGAGTTTAATGTGTATCGCACCCTACGATCAATCAACCCCTCACCTTACTTATTCTACTTCGACTACGGTAATTATAAATTATTCGGCTCTTCACCCGAAGCTCAGATTGTAATTAAAGGGAATACTGCCAGTATCTATCCTATTGCGGGCACGTTCCGGCGTACTGGCAACGACGAAGCTGATGCCCAACTAGCTCGGGAGTTGATGGATGACCCTAAAGAGAATTCGGAACACGTAATGCTAGTTGATTTGGCTCGTAACGATCTGAGTCGAAACGGCGATGATGTGACAGTTGAGACCTTCAAAGAAGTTCAGTATTTCTCCCACGTCATTCACTTGGTATCCAAAGTAACCGGAACGCTTTCGGAGGGCACATCGCCCATTCGGGTGGTAGCCGACACCTTTCCGGCTGGAACACTTTCAGGAGCACCCAAGCATATGGCGATGCAACTGATTCATCGCTACGAAACTACCCAGCGGGGCTACTATGGTGGAGCTCTTGGATTTCTTGGTTTCAACGGCGACTTCAATCACGCCATTATGATCCGATCCTTTCTTAGTCAGGATAATACTTTATACTACCAAGCTGGTGCCGGAATTGTAGCTAAATCAGAAGTTGAAAAGGAGCTACAAGAAGTAAATAATAAGCTAGCAGCTCTGAGGAAAGCACTGGAGTTGGCTGAGGGGATTTGAAATTAGAAAATTGCAGATTGAAAATTGAAAATTCTTAAGAATGGGATTTACAATTAATCAGGTAGTTCCTTGGGGTAGAAACTTAGAAGAATACCAACGTATGTTTGCTCTTACGTCGGAGGATTTAAATAAAAGAATTATCAGTTGTGGAGATGGCCCTGCTAGTGTAAATGCTGAACTTTTCTTGATGGATAAGAAGTATACTTCACTAGACCCTATTTATCAATTCTCTGTTCAGCAAATTAAGGAGCGAATAGGAGCAACCGCAATAATTATTGAAGAGCAGCTAGTTAACAATCGAAATGATTATAAATGGGATTATTACCAATCGCCCAAGCAGCTAGTGCAGGTTCGGCTTAAAGCTATGAACCACTTTTTACTGGATTTTGAACTGCATAAGAACACTGATCGCTACGTAACAGGAGTACTTCCTGATCTATCTTTCACTAATCATTCGTTTGATTTAGTTCTCTGCTCTCACTTATTATTTACCTATTCAGAACAGCTAGATGAAGAATTTCACCAAAAGGCTGCTTTAGAAATGTGCCGAGTCAGTAAAGAAGTCAGAATATTTCCTCTGCTGACAAGTGGTGGTGAAATTTCGCAACACTTGGATAGCTTAATAAATCATTTAGAGAATCGAGGAATATACACTGAAATACTGGCCGTTGATTATGAGTTCCAAAAAGGCGGTAACCAAATGCTAAAATTAAAATCATGAAGATACTGGTATTAGATAATTACGACTCCTTCACCTATAATCTGGTGCATATCCTTCGGGAGCTAGGGATGGAAGAACAGATGGATGTCATTCGAAATGATAAAATTTCAGTGGAAGAAGTAGATCGCTATGACAAAATTCTGCTTTCCCCTGGGCCGGGCATTCCCGAAGAGGCTGGTATTATGATGGATGTAATTAAAACCTACGCTCCAAGTAAAAGCATACTGGGTATCTGTTTGGGCCATCAGGGAATAGCCGAAGCTTTTGGGGCGGAGCTGTATAATATGCCATTAGTGCTGCACGGCTACGGCGATAAAGTTTTTATTGAAGATGAAGAAGAGTATTTATTTGAAGGATTACCTAAGTCGTTCGGAGTGTGTCGCTACCATAGCTGGGCGGTAGTTGCCAATTCAATGAATGAGAATTTAATGGTAACCGCCCGCGATATTAAAGGAGAAATTATGGGGTTGCGCCATAAGCAGTACGATGTGAAAGGGTTACAATTTCACCCCGAATCAATTCTAACCGAACACGGGAAAGAGATGATTAAGAATTGGTTAGATGGTTAAATTGCTAAATGGTTATGAGCTAAATTGCTAACGCTTAACTCGATAAATTTAAGTAAAGTCAAGTTATGGAAAAGAAGAAATTTCTTAAGCTTAACGATATTGAATCTTAACCGAGTTGCCTTTCATTTAAGTAGTCAAATTTGGGAAACCGTGACTGGCTGGGATCATTTCAGTAAGAATACACTCGGACAACAGTTCGTTCGGGCGGTTGATTCGATTTCCGCTAATATTGCCGAAAGGTTTGGACGTTGCGGAAAGAAAGATAAGATTAAATTCTACCGCTATGCCTTTGGTTCAACGTATGAATCCCTAGATTGGAATGAAAAAACCAAGGTCAGAAAATTAACTAGTCTAAAGCAGTATCAAGAATTTTACACTGATTTGAAAAGAATGCCTAAATTAATCAATACACTCATCAAAATAACTAATACCAATTTATCAACTTAGCAATCAGCAATCAGCAATCAGCAATCAGCAATCAGCAATCAATCTATGAAATCCATTCTTAACGACCTTATCGAGTATAAATTATTAGACAAACACGCGGCTAAAGAAATTTTAGTCCGGCTGGCTCAAGGAGAATTTAACCAGAGTCAAATGGCGGCTTTCCTTACCGTTTTTCTTATGCGGAGCATTACTGTAGAAGAATTAGAAGGATTTCAGGAAGCCATGCTGGAATTATGCGTTCCATTAAATATTGGTGAGTACGATGCCATTGACCTTTGTGGTACTGGGGGCGATGGAAAGAACACCTTTAACATTTCTACAACGGCTTCCTTTGTGGTAGCCGGAGCGGGACAAAACGTAGCTAAGCACGGCAACAATGGGGTTTCTTCAGTCTGTGGCTCATCTAACTTACTTGCGTATTTTGGCTACGAATTTACGAACGATACTGATCAGCTTAAGCGGAGCTTAGACCAAGCGGGCATTTGTTTTTTACACGCCCCCCTCTTCCATCCGGCGATGAAAAATGTTGCTCCGGTGCGCCGTGAACTGGGTATGAAGACCTTCTTCAATATGCTCGGCCCGATGGTGAACCCTTCTTTTCCCAAAAAGCAGCTAGTCGGAGTATTTAACTTAGAACTAGCTCGGCTGTATGCTTATTTATTCCAAAAGAGTGATAAGCAGTTTGTCATTCTACATTCCTTGGATGGCTACGACGAAATTTCACTGACCGGACCGTTTCGCATGATTACCAATTCCGGTGAATATATGCTACACCCCAACGATCTGGGATTTCAGACTCATGCGCCAGAAGCACTCTACGGAGGTGAAACGGTAGAAGAATCAGCAGAAGTGTTTCTAACTATTCTCAGCGGGAAGGGAACATTAGCGCAGCAGCAAGTAGTTTTAGCCAACGCCGGAATGGCTATTCAATGCGGAAACCCTTCACTTACGCTGAAGGAGAGCATCAATAAAGCTCGAGAATCACTAAAGTCAGGTCGAGCCCTGAGAGCTTTTCAGAAACTAGTTGATAAACCGGCTTTTCCCTAGTGCTTTATTGGCTCACGAATGATTTAGTATTTCCACCTGTTGATTATGCTGAAGATTGGGGTGGTTTAGCACTAGGTGGAGATCTCTCACCGCAAAGATTGTTATTAGCCTACCGATCTGGCATTTTCCCTTGGTATGATAAAGACCAACCAATCATCTGGCACGCCCCCGACCCACGCTTTGTACTTTTCCCCAAAAAGTTACACATCCCCCGTAGCTTAAAGCCAACGTTGAACCAGAAAAAGTTTACCATAACCTACAATCAAGCTTTTCGCGAAGTAATTACTCACTGCCAACGGGTAAAACGCCCCGACCAGCCCGGCACCTGGATTACCGACGAAATGCTAGAAGCGTATTGTGAGTTGCATAAATTAGGGCGCACTCATTCCGTGGAAGCTTGGCAGCAAGACAAATTAGTAGGCGGATTGTACGGTATCTCTTTAGGAAAAATATTCTTCGGCGAATCTATGTTTTCTCAAGTAAATAATGCCTCAAAAGTCGCTTTTGTTACGCACGTTTTAGATCTAACCCAAAAGGGTTTTTTATTAATTGATTGTCAGGTACACACCCCCCACTTGGAACGTTTCGGTGCAGAAGAAATACCCCGCTCCCAATACATGCAAATTCTCCACGAAGCACTAGAGTCTGATAGATAGTATAGTCTATAAACTGAGTTCTTTTACTCTATCAAAGATAGTTGGACATTCTCTAAACAATAGAACGATGAGATAGAATATTGTTCAATCACTCGATCGGTTATTTATTCATTCTATCTATTCTATAGCTAAATATTACCTACGACAGCTTTTACTTAAATCATATCACGAATGCATGTGTTAACTTCGTAGATTTATTCCTACTTGAATCGCACTATTCTTAGTTAGTGAATGCCTATAGTTTCCAAAGCATATATATCCAACGCTCTTTCCTCACAGGTACTGGATAGTATACCGTTGCCTACTATGTTAGTGGATGCCGAAGGTAGAATAGAGCAAGTCAACCAACTTGTGTGTGAATTACTTGAAGAAGAAGTGGGTCATCTTACGGGACGCCCTTTTCTACAAGGCTCCTGGCTTTTAATCCACACGGATAATAGCGTATTGCAAATGCCGGAGGAGCTGCTCGCGAATACAGTTCAAGCTCAAGAAGCTATTAATGGAGTAAGAATTGGTCTTATTCTCAAGAAAAATACGATTTGGCTATCTTTTCATGCTAAGCCACTGCTTTCTGAAGCAAATGATTACCAAGGCTCAGTGGTTACTTTTACGGATGTGACAACCAATACTAATACAGAACTAAATGCTTCCCAGCAGGCGAGCCGATTAAGTTCGGTACCAGAACACCAAACAAACTATATTATCCGTACTGATCTGGAAGGAAACTTCTTGTACCTAAATCAGGCGGCTCGGACCCAATTTGACCGAGAGGGTGAAGATGAAGACGTATTTCGGTCATTAAACTATCTTACTGATTCTAAGTATGCCATATCATGCATTAAAGCTGCTGCGTATTGTGTTGATCACCCCGGAAGCTATCGCCATATTGAAATAAGATGCTACAACAATAAGCGAGAGTATTTTTGGACTGCTTGGGATTTAGTAGGCATTACCGATGACACTGGAGATGTGGTGGAGATACAGGCGGTAGGCGATGATATTTCGCAGAAGAAACGTATGGCTGACCTGTTAGGTGAAACCAGCCAGATGGCCCGTATTGGTGGTTGGGAAATTAGCAGTTTCTCCAAACAAGTTAGTTGGACACCTGAAACCTACCGCATTCACGACATTGCTGAAGGAACCCGTATCTCACTACGACGTGCTATTCAATTTTTTCAAGAAGATCACCAACCCATTGTACGGCGGGCGTATCGCGAGCTAATTAGTAATGGTGAACCTTTCGATCTCAGCCTGAAAATGTATACTGCCCAACAACGAGAGTTATGGGTAAGAATAATTGGCCAGCGAGAAAGTGTCCACGGAAATTTTGTACGCGCCTACGGAGTTATCCAAGATATTACTGAGGCGCAACTCTCTAAAGAGAGAGTCGAGCACCGCGAGTGGTTATTTCAGTCGGTGTTTAATAGTACAGCTGATGCACTGTTCATTATTGATCAAGAGCATAAAATCATTAACTGTAACCAAAGTGCTTTACGTATTCTCGATATCGACCATAAAGAGGATGTGCTGGGTACTAATGCCACTAGCTTTCAGAAGGTACCATTTCCCGCTGAAGAAATTGCTTCCATCCGGAAAGCTATTGACGAAACTGGACTATGGACCAGTGAGGTTGAGTTTATATCAACTAAAAATAGAGTCTTTTGGGGCAGCTTAGCAATTACTACTTTTCCTGAAATGGGCTACGGGGTAGTACGGCTGACTGATATTACCGATAAGAAGAAAGCCGAAGCGCTATTATTAGAAAGCAATCAGCATTTAACGAAAGCCAACCAGGAGCTAGACCGTTTTGTATACAGTGCTTCACACGATCTTCGGGCCCCGCTTACCTCAATACTAGGGCTAATTAGCCTAGCTGAAACAGAAGAAGGCCTCGACGAAGTACAGGCGTACCTTCAGCATATGAAGAAGAGTGCTCATCGGTTAGACAACTTTATTAAAGACCTTATCTACTTTTCGCGAAATGCCCGGTTGGAAGTAGTTGCAGAACCCATTGATTTTAAGGAATTAATTAATGGAATATTTGAACAGTATCAGTTTATGGACTACGAAGTTCCAGTAAAAACTTCGTTAGAAGTTAACCAACATTGTACCTTCTTTACTGATCAAAGTCGGCTAAATATTGCTTTAGGTAATGTCATATCCAATGCTATGAAGTATCGCATGAAGCGATCCAACGAAGAATCCTACGTGAAGGTAAAAATAGAGGTTAGTAAGACGGAGGCACTAATCTGCGTAGAAGATAATGGTATAGGGATTCCTGATAGTCATCAGGCTAAAATTTTTGAGATGTTCTACCGCGCTGACGACCATAAGCCAGGGTCAGGATTAGGGCTATATATTGTTAAAGAAACTGTAGAAAAACTGAGAGGCTCAGCAGAGGTATATTCCAAACAAGGTCAAGGAACCAAGTTTACATTACGCCTGCCTCAACTTCCCTCTTGAGGTTAGTTCTTAGGCAGAAATACTTCAGCCATCATACATCGGGCACTACCGCCCCCACAGGCTTCAATGGTATTTAGTGGACTATGCACTATATCCGTGTATTTTCTAATCTGCTTAACCTGCTCAGAACGAAGTGACTGATACGCCTGTTCGGACATTACGAGTAGTCGCTTACCCTGCTGGTTTCTAACTTGCAGCATATTTCCCGCAAAATAGTTGCACTGCTCTTCGCTGATAAATACCACGTCTTTTCCCGTATCTCGGATAATTTTCACGATGTCTTTTTGCTCCCAGGTATTTTTGAGTGCATCGGCACAAAATATAGCAAAATCCTTCCCGATGCTCATCATCACATTAGTATGATAAATCTCGGCAAAGCCATCCTCAATCATTTGAGATGCAATAAATACGATGGGCCGGTAGCCAAATTCTTGACAAAATTCTGAGAGCAGGGTAAGATTTGTTCGAGGCGATACACAAGCGTAAGCCATTCGGTTTTCGCGATCTAATACCATACTGCCGGTGCCCTCAAGAAATTTTTCTTCCGCCTCAAAGTACGAATAATCAATCTTCCGACGAATAATATATCCGTGCTCCTTAATTAAGTTTGATAGAATATCATCACGACGTTCTTTGCGACGGTTAGGAGCCCACATAGGATACGTAACCACAGTGCCATCTTGGTGAAACGAAATCCAGTTGTTGGGAAATATTGAATCGGGCGTTTCCTTTTCGGCAGTATCATCAACGGTAATCACATTTACCCCTCGCTGCTGAAGAATGTTCACAAATTGGTTAAACTCACTTAACGCTCTACGCTGAATTTCTTCCGGAGCTACATCGCTCAACTCTCGTTGGTAATGGTTGTTTTCAGCCGTCTCCACATTATACCCAAACTTTACAGGCCGAATCATCAATAATGTGTCCGTAAGTTGTTGATTATCTTTAGTCATCGTTAGAATGAATAGTAAGTAATGATAGATGAACAATGAGTATCAGTCATTATTCATTCATCACTAATCATTAAGTGAGAACTCTTACGTCATCGCGGAGCAAAGGCATACTCATGCAGTGGGTTCCACCACGAGCGCGCGATAGTTCTCCGGAAGGAAGCAAAATTAGCGTATCGCCGGTCACTACTTCGTCTACCGACTTTCCTTGCTCTACCTGCTCAATAATTTCAGCGGATCGCATTACGGCAAACCCTCGTTTTCGAAATTCTTCCTCTGTTTTAATATTACGGTCGTAGCCGATAATTACCCCTTCGCGCACCGCCAGAAAATTGCAGGCATCGGTCCACTGTTCGCGCTCGCTGTACGGAAACTTCCCACCCGCACTAGGAATTATCTCACACCGGGTGGCTCCAAAATCTTCCCGACTAATCTGTTCTAGAAGATCATCCAGGTAATCCATTCGGTTGGTTGATATGCCGTACGAATGGCCTGCTTCTGCTTGCCGGATAAATTGAATTACCTCCACATCGTGGGTTATCCGATGTTGTTCTTTGTTATTAATAGCCCCGGCAACATCAAAGCCTCGGTTGTGGTTGATCTCCTCCTTCGTAAACGGGCTGAACACGATCCAGGTATCACGTTTCACCTGGGTAAAAACCGTGTCGATGTGCATGTACGCCCGACGACGGGGAATCTTAACCACCGAGACTTTTTGTATTAAGTTACGTTGGAAGAGCTTTTTTACTAATTGTTCTACCGCGGGTAACGAAGTGCGCTCACTCAACCCTACCAGCAAGTGACCGGGGCTGATCATCATCACGTCGCCACCCTCAATGGTCACTACCTTCTGTTGAGTTTCTTCTTCACTGGAAATATAAAAGAGATTGGGCTCTTGCAACTCAATTACCTGTTGAGCTAGCTCATCGGGTTCCTGGCTGGTTTTCTGTCGTAGTAACTCAAAATGAGCAATGTATTTGAATATCAGTGCTTCCCGGTCGCGGGCATTTTCGTAAGGTTTGCTTAATAAAATATGGTCGTGAATAGTAATACCAATATCGCGCGTGAAGATCAGATTAGGCACGGGCGGAAACAAGATAATTTCTTGTCCTTCTTGGTTTAAAATTCCGGTAATAAGCAAGGAAGCCAGTAGTTCAGGAGGCATACCCAGCATTTCTTTCTGGGTACGTAGGCCGCATTTCTCGATAGCACAAACCGAGGGTACTAAGAGATATTTGATATCTTCGTGCCGAAGAATTCGCGCTAGCATTTGCTCCACATTCAGTACCTTATTGGAACCGAAGCGATTACTTTTTACTGAGGCCTGATAGTCAGCATCATTGACTTTGCCCTGTATTTGATCAGGATCAAGAAAGCACAGCAGTACCCGTAGATATTCACTGTATTCCTGCTGCATCTTTTCTAGGTAGACAATATCGTCGTACAGCAATTGATCTTTGATGCGGGGAACAATTTTACCAATACCAGCATCAGGACTATGAATGAGTAGTCGCTTTAAGCGGCCAATTTCAGATGTAACGTAGATATCGTGGGTCATACGGCAAAGGTAATGAGTAATGAGTAATGATTGGTGACTCAACTGAAGTTATTAGCGAAATCCAAACCTCTATTTCAATAATAATCATTATTCGATAATCATCAGTCATTCATTTATTCTATCATTATCTTAGCAAAATCATCTTAAACAAAACAATGAGCATTCTGAATACCATAGTGGAGCGAAAAAAAGAGGAATTGTTTGAGCAGAAAAAGCGTCTGAGCCCGACCGAACTAGAACAAAGTCCCTTCTTCAACCGGAAAACATTTTCCCTATCCCAGGCTTTGCGAAATGCTAATCCCGGTATTATCGCCGAGTTCAAACGAAAGTCACCATCTAAAGGGATTATCAATGATCAGGCCGATGTAGCTGAAACTACTCAGGGTTACGTGCAAGCGGGGGCAGCCGCACTTTCAGTACTCACTGATGTCGATTTTTTTGCGGGTAGCGATGGAAACCTTTGCGTTGCTCGGGCGCAAAATCAGGTGCCTATTCTGCGGAAAGATTTTACCATTGACGAGTATCAAATCACCGAAGCCAAGGCACTAGGGGCCGATGCTATTTTGCTGATTGCGGCCATCCTTCCGCTGCCTCGGATACTAGTTTTAGCTCAGCAAGCCCACCAACTAGGCTTGGAAGTTCTTCTAGAAGTACATACTGAAACTGAGCTACAACAAACCGCACTAAATGAATTGATTGCGCCTTTTATTGATGTAGTGGGAGTAAATAATCGTGACCTAAAAACTTTTGAAACCTCTATTGAAACTTCCATTCGATTAGCTAAGTTGATGCCCGAAAATCTGGTAAAAATCTCAGAAAGTGGTATTAATGATCCAGCCAATATTCGAGCGCTTATGAAGCACGGCTACCAGGGCTTTCTTATTGGCGAGCATTTTATGAAGCAACCGAACCCCGCCCAGGCCTGCGGTGATTTTATTCAAGCGATTAAAACTGCAATAGGATGATGCTTAAAATATGCGGAATGAAATACGCTGATAATCTACTGGAAGTAGCGGCACTCCAACCCGATTATCTGGGCTTTATCTTCTACGAGAAGTCGCCTCGCTACATGGCTAACACTCTGTCTCCGGAAGAAGTGATGGCGATTCCTGACCGAATTCAGAAGATTGGTGTATTTGTGAATGCTACCACTGATTTTGTTATCAGTGAAGCCCAGCGTTTTGGCTTGAATGGAGCCCAGTTGCACGGAGATGAATCACCCCAGCAGTGCCAGGAGCTAAAAGAAGCTGAATGCCTCGTTATCAAGGCATTTCGGTTGGGAAATGATAATTTTGATTTTTCTCAGCTAACCGCTTATGAAGATTACGTTGACTATTTTTTATTTGATACGCAAACCCCAAACTACGGCGGCTCAGGCCACTCGTTTAATTGGTCGCAACTTAAAAAATACGCTCTCGCTACTCCTTTCTTTCTTAGTGGCGGCATTAGCCTAGATAATATTGAGGATGCCCTACAATTAGATCATTCCCAGTTAGCTGGTTTGGACGTGAATAGCCGTTTTGAGACTGAACCTGGTCGTAAAGATATAGCTCAGTTGCAGAAATTAGTAAGCAAAATACGTAGCATTCGCTCCGAAGGATAACAAGTAATTAGCACTATGCTAGTTACTCACTTCGTAAGCTCTTCACCGGATTGGCCAGGGCGGCTTTCACCGTTTGATAACTTACCGTTGCAATAGTAATTATCAATGCACCTCCGGCCGCGGCCCCAAATACCCACCAATTCAGATCGGTGCGGTAATCGTAATTTTGCAGCCAATCGCGGGCAAAATAATAGGCCAGCGGAATGGCTACCAGGCAGGCAATCAGAATCAAGCTTAGAAAATCTTTAGAAAGTAGCTGCCACAGATTGACTACCGAAGCTCCCAACACTTTGCGGATACCAATTTCTTTTGTCCTTCGTTCCGCTACAAAAGAGGCTAGTCCAAACAAACCTAAGCAACTAATGAAGATGGCAATCATAGCAAAGAAACCTGAAAGTTTACCTACTCGTAC
>NZ_JBARYM010000537.1:0-3004 GCF_049647865.1 Tunicatimonas sp.
CTGTAAGGTGTCATTAACTACTTCAAACTTAGCATCAATAGAGTTTAACCGCTGGTTGGTTTCTTGCTTATATTGGTTAAATCGCTGTTCTAATGATTTCATGACTCTATTTGCTAACTAATTCAATGCGTAATATGTCTGATAGTATACGGCCTCATTCAAGCTTTAGGAAATATATCGTCAAAAGAGATGGTAAAATCGAACGGAAAAGCCGGAAGGGGGCCTTTCTTATAAGTTACCGCCGTTCTGTAATCGCCCTGACATAAATTGCTGAATATATGAACCTGATGTTGAAGAATATCAATTACCCAATAAACAGGAACTCCCGCCTGAGCGTATACTTCCTTTTTTCTTCCCAAATCATAACCAACAGTAGTGTCTAAAACTTCGGCTAATAATACTAAATCAGCTACCTGAACATATTCATTTATCTGTAAACCCGCTCGCTGATGAGCAATAACCAGATCAGGTTCCGGCATAGAAATCTGTGAAATATCTATTGGAATCTCCTTATCAATTAGATAGTCTTTCTTAGCCAAATGGTCAGAAAAAAAATCGGATAACTTTCTCTGAGTGATAAAATGAGGTGGGTTTTTAGGACTCATAACGTGCAATTCACCATCAATAAGTTCTATCCGCTCATCAGGCGGCAGTATCCCATGCTGATACATTTTCTCTACTTCATCTATAGTGCACTGATGCTTATCTATAGTACTCATTGGGCATACTATTTTGATCAACTTTCCCGATTGACGAACCTACACTAACTTTAAAATAATCGCTGTTCAATAAATAACACATTCTTAAGCAATAGTATTCCTATCTTGATGAAAAACTATCATTATTTATCGACGGCCGCCTCGTAAATGGCACTGAGCAGACTATTTTCTTCTTTAGTATCATTTCCTAGCTCCCAGAACATAATACCACCTAGGTCTTCTTCTATCGCGTAGCGAGTTTTTAGCTTTACTGAAGCGGTGTCGTCGTACGAAAAGAAGATACTATCGGTTGGGCTATACAAGTAAGGAGCTTCTGCCACTTCGTCCCAGTAGCGGGTATAGCCGTTCTTATTCTCGTATTTATCTCTAATTTGATGATAAGCCGACCAGCCAATGTACGTTCCCTTATTGGGCTGGTAAAGTCCATTATCTTTGGGGGGTACTCCCTTCCAAGCTCTTCCGTAAAATGCTCCGCCAATTATAATTTGACTCGGGTCAACTCCCTGATCTATACAGTAAGCAACAATACTTTTTACCGAGCGCGGCTTAAACGCTGGTCGACCCTGAGCTTGCGCAATACTATCTCTTTCTTCGTAGTACTGATAGATAGGGTAATTCGTTAAATCTTCGCTTTTGATATGACCTAGCGGGGTATGATGCCCAGTATACGGAAAAGTACCGGTTACTTGATCGTAGGTCATCACATTCATATAATCGGCGTACTTCATCACTTCATTTAGCTCAATTTTCTCGTAGTAGTACTCCCAGCCCGCTGAAGCGAAGGTGAGGGTCATGGGACGATCAAGCTTATCCATTTCTTCGCGTAGCTCCTTCATAAGCAGGGTGAAGGTTTGGGTGTCTGATTCTCGGGCATCAATGTCCGCGTAATCCAGGGCGGGGTATTCCCAGTCCATATCAATACCATCGAGTTGGTATTCTTCTATCATTCGGATAGTGCTCAGTACGAATTTGCTTCTTCCCTCGGCAGTAACCGCCATGTCGGAAAAGCCTCCGGCGCCCCAGCCGCCACAAGCGAGCATCACTTTTAGTTGAGGGTATTTTTTCCTTTGTTCTACTAATAACCGAAGTTTTTCGCCTGCTTCTTCGTGCCTGAATTTCATTTCTCCGTCAATGACTTTTGAGAAAGAGAAGATGATATGACTAAGCCTATCTAACGGCAGATTCTCCGGCTGATAATCTTCTTCCGGCACGTAGTACGCCATAATATTAAAAGCCTCTTTATCCGACTGAGCATCACTTGGCTGACACGCACTAAAGAACAATCCGATAAACAGTAAGGAAGTAGAAGCAAGGAAGCAAGTTTTAAGCATAATAAAGTAGTGTATATCAAATTTAGCTAAGGTGCATTTTTAACGCGCTAAAAACACGCATTAGACTATGCTGGGGGATTAATTATCAACTTTCCATTATCCATTTTCAACTAATATCACGTTCGCCATAAGAATGGAAATAATATATACGCCAGCACCACAACAATGGTGTTTATAGCAATTAATGTCATAATCTCATCATAACTTACGCTAAGTGCTAGGCCGTCTATCGCATTCTTCGACACTTTTATTACCATCAATAGCATCGGAATGATTACTGGAAAACCGAGAATCGCCATTAGGCTGCTGTTATTATTGGCTTTGGAAGCAATGCTAGACACCATCGTTAGCGTGACCGAAAACCCAGAGGCCCCCAGCAACAAATTGACCGCAAACAAGCCCATATTTTGAATAGGGTTGCCCATTACTAACATGTACACTAGCAAACAGGCAGTAGCCAGCACTAGCAGCAGTAAGGTGTTGTAAATAATTTTAGAGATAATAATTCCTTGCGGACTCGCTACCGTATAGTAATAAATCGCCCGACCGGCTCGCTCCTGAACAAAGCTTTTAGCAACGGCATTTACCGCCGCAAATAACATAATAATCCAGAACAGCGCATTCCAAGTGACTACCTTGAGCGTACCTTGCTGTAAGTTAAAGCTCAGATAGCAAATGAAAACTGCGCCTACTACGTAAAGCAAAATACCGTTAAGCGCGTAGCGTTGTCGCCATTCTAATATAACTTCTTTCCGCAATAGTAACTGAATTTCTTTCCACAGCATAACGGCCTAAAGGTACGAAGGGAAACCCGTAAAGACCATTGAAACCTTACTTGATATTACGAATTGGCAGCTACTTTTCATCAACGAAAGTCAGCCAAATCTAGCCGACTTATTTCGAGTTACTGATGCACTAAAAGTAGATGTCCGTGATCTATTGGCACCTAATAAG